>DATDLP010000076.1:0-6339 GCA_036519255.1 Croceibacterium sp. | reverse complement strand
GATGGACGACCTCGAATCGCCGGGCCTCGGGCTCGATCTTCCTGAGCAGCCTCAGCCGCCGGCCAGCGCGTCGCCGTACCGCGTCCTTGCGCGCAAATATCGTCCGCAGACCTTCTCCGAGCTGATCGGCCAGGAGCCGATGGTGCGCACGCTGGCCAACGCGATCGAGCGCGAGCGGCTCGCGCACGCGTTCCTGATGACCGGTGTGCGCGGGGTCGGCAAGACCTCGACCGCGCGGCTGATCGCCAAGGCGCTCAACTGCATCGGCCCCGACGGGCAGGGCGGGCCGACCATCAATCCCTGTGGCGTGTGCGAGCCGTGTGTCGCCATCGCCGAAGGCCGCCACATCGACGTGATCGAGATGGACGCCGCGAGCCACACCGGCGTCGACGACGTGCGCGAGATCATCGAGGCGGTGCGCTATGCCGCGGTCAGCGCGCGCTACAAGATTTACATCATCGACGAAGTCCACATGCTGTCGCGCAACGCGTTCAACGCCTTGCTCAAGACGCTCGAGGAACCGCCGGCGCACGTGAAGTTCCTGTTCGCGACCACCGAGGTCGACAAGCTGCCGGTCACCGTGCTCAGCCGGTGCCAGCGGTTCGATCTGCGGCGCATCCCCAAAGAGCTGCTCGAGCAGCAGTTCGCCCGGATCTGCGCCGCCGAGGGCGTCGAGGCAGAGCCCGAGGCGCTGGCGATCGTCGCCTCGGCCGCCGAGGGCTCGAGCCGCGACGGCCTGTCGATCCTCGACCAGGCGATCGCTCACGCCGATCTCGACGCCGGCGGCAAGGTATCCGCCGCGCGCGTGCGCGACATGCTCGGGCTGGCCGACAAGACCGCGCTGCGCCGCCTGTTCGGCGCGCTGCTCGAGGGCGATCCGCCGGCGATGCTCGCCGAGGTCGACCGGCACTACGCGCTCGGCGTCGAGCCGCTTGCGCTGATCCGCTCGCTGATGGAGCTGACCCACCGCATCGCGGTGACCCAGGTCGGCGGCGCGGGCGCCGATGCGCCGACCCTCGAGGAGCGGCAGGCGATCGAGGAATGGGCCGGGCGGCTGTCCGCGGGTCAGGTCCACCGGCTGTGGCAGCTGCTGCTCAAGGGCCACGAGGAAGTGCGCGGCGCGCCCGATCCGCTGGTCGCCGCGCAGATGGCGCTGCTGCGCGTGTTGCACGCGACCGATCTGCCCGATCCGGGCAAGCTCGCCGAGCAACTCGGCAAGATGGCCGCGAATGCCGTCGCCGCGCCGGTATCGGCCTCCGGCGAACCAGCGCCGGCTCCCGTCGTGCGGGTCGACTGGCGCGAGCTGGTCGAGCAGGTCGACCGCGCCGGACTGCTGCGCGTTGCCGGCACGATGCGCGACTGGCTGCGGGTGATCGACCTTGCGCCGGGCCGACTGGTCTACGCGCCCGCTCCCGGCTTCGCCGACGATCCGGCCGCCGAGCTGCGCGACGCGCTGCTCAAGGCCACAGGCGAGCGCTGGCAGATCGAGCGCGGTGAAGGCGAAGGCACGCCGACCTTGCGCGAGCAGGCCGAGGCCGCGAAGGCGGCCGAGGCCGGGCGCATCCGCAGCCACCCACTCGTCGAGGCGGCTTTCGCCGCGTTTCCCGAAGCCGAAATGGTCGAGGACGACGACACCCCCAAGGGCGACCGTAACTGGAGCCGCAGAGCGTGAGGATTTTGTCATGGATATGAACGAGATGATGAGGAAGGCCCAGGAGGCGGCCGAGGTCATCCAGAAGCAGATGGGCGAGGCCCAGGCCAAGCTCGACACGCTCGAGGTCGAAGGCGTCTCGGGCGGCGGGCTGGTCAAGATCCGCTGCACTGCCAAGGGCCGCATCCTCGGCGTGTCGATCGACGACAGCCTGATCGTGCCCGACGACAAGCAGATCCTCGAGGACCTGGTCGCCGCCGCGTTCAACGATGCGCGGACCAAGGCCGACCAGGCCGCCGGCCAGGAAATGCAGTCGATCCAGCAGCGCATGGGCCTGCCGCCGGGGTTCAATCTGCCGGGTTTGGGATGATCGCACGCTAAAAGGGGGGAACATGAAGTCCTTGGTCGCCGTCGCCGTGGCGCTCGCTTTGTTCGCCGACCCTGCGGCTGCGCGCGATCGTGTCGTCTTGGCCCCCTACTCCAACTGGGTGATGAACTACGACGACGACAGCTGCGCGCTGCAGCGGCAATTCGGCCCGCTCGGCGGACAAGTGTTCTTCGAGCTGCGGTCGTTCGGGGGCAACGAATCCATGCAGGTCATCGTCGGTTCGAAGGATTTCGACCGAAGGGCAGGCGGGCTCCGACTTGCTCTGGAACCTCACGATCAGGAGGCCGAGGAACTGCTCAGTTTCGGCTGGCGGGGAAGCGAAGATTACGAAGGGGAGCTTTTCTCCTATTCGCTCGGTCGAAATGACCCCCGAAAGGACGCTGCCTATCGTGACTTCGTAGTAGCCGCCTCGTTCATCACCGAAGAGCAACGGAGCCTCCTGCTTCGCTGGCTGGAGATAGACAGGCAGAACCCGGACTACTTCCGCTTGTCGGAGAATGCCGATCTGGTTCGCGGCATGGCATTGGTTGCCGAAGCTCTCGATCGAACGGAGGGCTGGCAAAACCTTCGCAATTCGATCGAAGGCGAGGTCGAGGGAATATTGATCGAACGCGGGTTCGACGAATCGCTGTTTTTGCAGACCGGTGAACTGCATGCGCCGATGGAAGCGATGCGAACGTGCCTCGAAGAACTGTACTCGCACTGGGGTATCGACGTCGAAGCGCACAAGATGCTTACGCGCCCTGCGCTTCCACTGGATTATGCCAAGCTCGTGCGGGAGATACAGGAAGACTATCCTGGGCGGATGATTGCCACGGGAATGCAGGGATATATCCGCGTGCGGCTCGATGTCTCCGCGGAGGGAAATCCCACGGCGTGCCACCTTCAGTCGCAGATCAACGATGAGGCGTTCGAACGCGTCGCGTGCCGCAATATGATGCGCCACGCCCTTTTCGCTCCCGCGCTAGACAAGCAGGGCGAGCCCATCGCGAGTTTTTATCAGACGTCGATTGTCTACATGTTCGATCGTTGACCGAAGGGTACATTAGGCCCGTATGATGCTCGCGATCGCGCAGAGGAAGGCCCGCTCGATTGAACGCTTGGCTCGCCGCGCGGGAAAGAGATCGCCCGTGGCCAGTTGAGCGCTCGGCAGGGCGCGAACAGCGAGGAGCAAATCGATGACCGTCGAAATCGTCGCCCGAAGGGACGGGCCCTACCTGGTGACCGGAGACCTCAGCCAGCTCGAGCTGCGCGACGGGGACGGCAATCTCTACGACCTCGAAGGCAAGCATCGGATATTCCTGTGCCGCTGTGGTGGCTCGACGACCAAGCCGTTTTGCGACGGGCAGCATAGCAAGATCGGGTTCCAGGCTGCCGAGTCCGCCGTCGCAGCCGAGGGCTGAGCCGCGTCGGACAGGGCAGGGCCCGTCGGCGAAGACGGCCCGTCATCGCGTGGGTTGGCGGGCACAGGAGCGGTCGCGCAATGGCATGAAGCTGGCGGCGTCGGCGGCGCGCGTCCACAGCCGTCGGGCTAACGGCATTGCAGCGAGCCGCGCAGGGCCCCATATTCCGCGGCAAGACACGGGTTTGGCCCGGCACGGCGGCAGCGCCGCGTAGCAATGGATCAGTCGATTTATGGCAACTTTCCCCCTCCTCCCCCTGCGCGACATCGTCGTGTTCCCGACCATGGTCGTCCCGCTGTTCGTGGGGCGCGACAAGTCGGTCGCGGCGCTCGAGGCGGCGATGGAAGGCAACAAGGACATTTTCCTGCTCGCCCAGCTCGATCCGGGCTGCGACGATCCGGTGCGCGAGGACTTGTACGACGTCGGCGTCGTCGCGCAGGTGCTGCAGCTGCTCAAGCTGCCCGACGGCACCGTGCGCGTGCTGGTGGAAGGCCATTCGCGCGCGCGGCTGGCCGCGCTGCGCGATGTCGACGGCTACATCGCCGCCGAGACCGAACTGGTCGCCGAAAGCGGTGCCAGCGGCAACGAGGTCGCCGCGATGATGCGCTCGGCGCTCGAGCAGTTCGCCGACTATGCCAAGCACAACAAGAAGCTGCCCGAGGACATCGAGGACGAACTCGCCGGGATCGATGACGCGGGCAAGCTGGCCGACACGATCGCCGCCGCGCTCGCCGCCAAGGTCGCCACCAAGCAGGCGCTGCTGACCGAGAGCGACCCGCTCAAGCGGCTCGAGATGGTGTACTCGGTGATGGAGGGCGAGCTCTCGGTCCTGCAGGTCGAGCGCAAGATCCGCGGCCGGGTCAAGCGCCAGATGGAGAAGACCCAGCGCGAGTACTATCTCAACGAACAGCTCAAGGCGATCCAGTCCGAGCTGGGCGGCGGCGGCGAGGACGAGGGCAACGAGCTCGTCGAGCTGCAGGAGAAGATCGACACCCTCAAGCTGTCGAAGGAAGCCAAGGCCAAGGCTACGGCCGAGCTCAAGAAGCTCAAGACCATGCAGCCGATGAGCGCCGAGGCGACGGTCGTGCGCAACTACCTCGACGTGCTGCTCGGTCTGCCGTGGGGCAAGCGCAGCAAGCTCAAGAAGGACATCGCCCGCGCGCAGGAAGTGCTCGACGAGGACCACTACGCACTCGACAAGGTCAAGGACCGGATCGTCGAGTACCTAGCGGTGCAGGCGCGCACCAACAAGCTCAAGGGGCCTATCCTGTGCCTCGTCGGCCCTCCGGGCGTGGGCAAGACCAGCCTCGGCAAGTCGATCGCCCGCGCAACGGGCCGCGAATTCGTGCGCCAGTCGCTCGGGGGCGTGCGCGACGAGGCCGAGATCCGCGGCCACCGGCGGACTTACATCGGCTCGTTGCCCGGCAAGATCGTCACCAACCTGCGCAAGGCGGGTGCGAGCAATCCCCTGTTCCTGCTCGACGAGATCGACAAGCTCGGCCAGGACTTCCGCGGCGATCCGGCCTCGGCGCTGCTCGAGGTGCTCGATCCCGAGCAGAACTCGAAGTTCCAGGACCACTACCTCGAACTCGACTTCGACCTTTCCGACGTGATGTTCGTCTGCACCGCGAACTCGCTCAACCTGCCGCAGCCGCTGCTCGACCGCATGGAGATCATCCGGCTCGAAGGCTACACCGAGGACGAGAAGGTCGAGATCGCCCAGCGGCACCTGATCGACAAGCAGATCGAGGCGCACGGGCTCAAGAAGGGCGAGTTCGAGCTGACCGAAGCCGGCCTGCGCGACCTGATCCGCTTCTACACCCGCGAGGCCGGCGTGCGCACGCTCGAGCGCGAGATCGCGCGGCTGGCGCGCAAGTCGCTGCGGCAGATCCTCGAAAAGAAGGTCGAGGCGGTGGTCATCACCCCTGAAAACCTCGGAGAGTTTGCGGGCGTCCGCAAGTTCCGCCACGGGAAGTCCGACGAAGAGGCCCAGGTCGGCGCCGTCACCGGGCTCGCCTGGACCGAGGTCGGCGGCGAGCTGCTGACGATTGAGAGCGTCACCACGCCGGGCAAGGGCGAAGTTCGCACCACCGGCAAGCTGGGCGAGGTGATGACCGAAAGCGTCGCCGCGGCGTTCAGCTTCGTCAAAGCGCGGGCCCCGGCCTACGGGATCAAGCCGTCGATCTTCCAGCGCAAGAACGTCCACATCCACCTTCCCGAGGGTGCGGTGCCCAAGGACGGGCCGAGTGCGGGCATCGGTATGGTCACCTCGATCGTCTCGACGCTGACCGGCATTCCGGTGCGGCCTGACGTGGCGATGACCGGCGAAGTCACGCTGCGCGGCCGGGTCCTTCCGATCGGTGGGCTCAAGGAAAAGCTGCTCGCCGCGCTCCGCGGGGGCATCAAGACGGTGCTGATTCCGGAAGAGAACGAGAAGGATCTCGCAGAAATTCCCGCCAACGCGCGCGAGGGGCTCGAGATCATTCCGGTCAGCCACGTCGACGAGGTGTTGCGCTACGCGCTGGTCACCCAGCCCGAGGCGATCGAATGGACCGAAGCGGACGATCTGGCGAGCCAGCCGAGCCCGGCGCCGACTGGCACTGTCTCGCCGACAATACCCCACTGATCGGACGCGGCCGGGCCTGCTGCATCGCAGCGACTCGGCCGGTTCTCGCAGGGTCTCGCGGAGGCATTGGCGAGAGGGTGCCGGCGGTCCTCACCGTTTCGTCCCAATTCGCGCCGGATTCCGCGCGCAACCGCGCCATAGCGCGGCTTTGCCTTTGACAGCGACGGGAAAACCCGTTCAATTCCGCCCCCAGCGAGGCGATTCAATTTCGCGCTCGGTGGACACGAATGAGGGGGTGCTTCCGACAATGAACAAGAACGAACTGATCGGT
>DATDLP010000075.1:0-20261 GCA_036519255.1 Croceibacterium sp. | reverse complement strand
TGCCTGAGGGGGCCAGGCGCCCGGAACCCTGGTCCACCGCCTCGCATTCAGGCGACATGGCCCTCGCGATCCCCCGCGACACCGCGCCGATGGAGGCGCGGCTGACCGACGAAATTCCGCCGGGCGGGGGTTGGCAATTCGAACCCAAATGGGATGGCTTTCGCTGCCTCGCGTACCGTGACGGTGATGCTATCGAGCTGCGATCAAAGTCGGGCAAGCCGCTGGCGCGCTACTTTCCCGAGGTCGTCGAGACGCTCGCCGCACTCGACGAGCGCCGCTTCGTGCTCGACGGCGAGCTCGTGCTGCCCCAAGGCGAATCGCTGTCGTTCGCCGCGCTGCAGATGCGGCTGCATCCCGCGGCCTCGCGGATCGCGAAGCTCGCGCGCGAGACGCCGGCGCAACTGATCCTGTTCGATTGCCTGCAGCTCGGCGCGCGCGGCCTCTCCGACCGTCCGCTGGCCGAGCGGCGGGCGGCGCTCGAGACGTTCATGCGCACCGCCGCCGGGCCGCGCCTGCTGCTCTCGCCGCGCACGCTCGATCGCGCAGTGGCCGAAGCCTGGCTCGCGCAGAGCGGCGGGGCGCTCGACGGCATCGTCGCCAAGCGGCTCCACGAGGGCTACGCGCCCGGCGAGCGGGCGATGCTGAAAATCAAGCAGCATCGCACCGCCGATTGCGTCGTTGGCGGCTACCGCATGTCCGGCGAGGGAGTCGGTTCGCTGTTGCTCGGGCTCCATGACGACTAGGGCAGGCTCAATGCGGTCGGCTTCACCTCGTCGTTTTCGGCCGCCGAGCGCGGCGAGTTGCTCGCGAAGCTCGAGCCGCTGCGGGGCCCGTCAGCCTTCACTGGCACGTCGCCCGGCGGCCCGAGCCGCTGGAGCAAGGGCCGCAGCACCGAATGGGTGCCGCTCCGGCCGGAGCTCGTCGCCGAGGTCATCTACGACCAGGTCACCGGCGACCGCTTCCGCCATGGCACCACGTTCCTGCGCTGGCGCCCCGACAAGGCGCCGCGGCAATGCACGATGGACCAGCTGGGCCACGAGCTGCGGCCGGCGGCGCTGGCCGAGGTGCTGAAGGAGGCCGAATAAATCCTCGCCGGATTACAGCTGGAGCAGCTCGATCTCGTGCCCCTGCGGGCTCCTGAGCACCGCGATCCGCACTCCCGCGGCCTCGAACACCCCGGTGACCTTCTCCGCGTCGCACGCCAGCGCGCGGTCGTGGCTCGCCTGGATGTCGTCGCAGAACAGCCCGACCGGACCGTGCCCCGGGCCGACGCTGGCGTCGCGCCCGTCCTTGTAGGCGACCAGCATCAGGTTCGGACCGGCCGGCTGGTTCGGCAGCGCGAGCACGTGCTCGAAGAACTCGGGCTCGTCGAACGTCGAGCGGATCTCGAACCCGAATGCCCCCTGCCAGAACGCCAGCGCCGGCTCCATGTCGGATACGTTGAGCTTGAAGAACCCGAGGCGGACTGGCGGTACGGTCATGTGTGTCTCCCTGGCGCCGGCGTCTGCGGCACGGCGCGCGGCTTTGCAATCCTGCCCTGCTTGCGCCAAAGCGCGCGCCGATGATCCGCCGAGCACTCACGAACACCGGCTGGCTGATGGGCGCGCGCGGGATCAACGCGGTGCTCAGCCTCGGCTACCTCGCGCTGGCCACGCGCGCGCTCGGGCTCGAGGGGTTCGGCAAGTTCGTGCTCGCGGTGAGCTTCTCGCAGGCGATCACCGGGATCGCCTCGTTCCAGACCTGGCAGGCGGTCGTGCGCTGGGGCCACGACCGCGAGGATCCGGCCGACGCGGTCGGGTTTGCGCTCGCGCTCGACCTCGTCACCGTCGTCGCCGGAACGATCGGGGCAGGGCTGCTCCTATGGTTCGGCGGCGACTGGCTGCCGGTGCCGCCCGCGCTGCGGCACGAGGCGTTCTGGCTCACCGTGATCACGCTGCTCGCGGTGCGCTCGACGCCGACCGGCATCCTGCGCCTGCACGACCGCTACGCGCTCGCCGCGACGGCCGACGCGGTGACCCCGGTGGTGCGGATCGTCGGCTGCGCCGGGGTCTTCCTGTTCGCCCAGACCAGCGCCGCGTTCGTCATCGTCTGGGGCGTGGCCGAGCTCGCGACCGCGTTCGCCTACTGGCGTTTCGCGCTGCGCAGCGGGCCGCTGCCGTGGCGCAAGGTGAGCCTTCGCCGCCTGCCGCGCGAGGAGAAGCACGCCTGGCGTTTCGTCTGGGGCACCGGCCTGTCGGGCGCGCTGCTGATCGGCTCGCGGCAATTCCTCGTGTTGCTGGTCGGCGCGCTGGGCGGCGCGGCGCTGGCGGGCATTTACCGCGTCGCGGCGCAGCTCGGCGAAGGCTTGCTCAAGCTGGCCCAGGCGCTGCTGCGCGCAACTTATCCCGAGCTCGTGCGCGATCCCGAGGCGGCGCGCGAGATCGCCGCGAAGATCGGCCGCATCGCCGTGATAACGGGCGTCGCGGCGATCGCGTTCGGCGCGCTCGCCGGCCACTGGGTGATCATGGTCATCGCCGGGCGCGAATATCTCGCCGCCTACGTGCCGATGCTGATCCTCGCCGGCGCGGCGGCGATCGAGCTCGCCGGGGCGCCGCTCGAGGCGCTGCTGGTCGCGCGCGGGCGGGCGCTGACCAACTTCCTGCTGCGCGCGGTGCCGACGTTGCTGGCGCTGGTCGCGCTGCCGCTGGCGGTGGCGCAGGCCGGCGCGAACGGCGCGGCGGGCGCGGTGCTGATCGCCAGCTCGCTGTCGGTCGCAGGCCTGATGCTGCTCAATCGCGCAAAGTAGCGGTCGCCAATTCCCTCGCCGCGATTTTCGGAGTATTTAGCCGCTACAACAAAAACGACCTGGGAGGAGACTATGGCACGGATCGGTCTGCGCGCCTTGTGGAGCGCTTCGCTTTCGCTGGCAGCACTCGCGGCGGTTTCGCCCGCCATGGCCCAGGACACCGAGGACGAGGAGGTCGCAGCCAACGAGCAGGCGAGCGGCAACACGATCTTCGTCACCGGCCTCCGGCGCACCGACGAGCTGCAGGACACCCCTGCCGCGATCACCGCGTTCACCGCCGACACCATCGAGAACGCGCGCATCCTCAAGCCGGCCGATTTCATCGACCTGACCTCGAACGTCACGCTGGTCGAGACGCAGAACGCGGGCAACGCGTTCATCGTCATCCGCGGCATCACCCAGGCGCGCAACTCCGAGCCTTCGGTCGCGGTGGTCGTCGACGGGGTGCAGCAGGTCAATCCGGCGCAGTTCAACCAGGAACTGTTCGACATCGAGCAGATCGAGGTGCTCAAGGGGCCGCAAGGCGGGCTCTACGGCCGCAACGCGATCGGCGGCGCGATCATCATCCAGACCAAGCAGCCGACCGACCAGTTCGAAGGCAAGATCACCGCCGGCGTGGACAACGGCTTCGGTTTCTTCACCCGCGGCGGGATCAGCGGGCCTTTGGCAGAAGGGATCAAGTTCCGCCTCTCGGGTCAGTTCGCGGACAGCGAAGGCTACCTCGACAACCCGTACCTCGGCGAGGAGGCCGATCCCTACCAGGACATCGCGCTGCGCGGGAACCTGTTGATCGAGCCTGCGCCCGGCTGGGAGATCGACCTGCGCGCCTCGATGGACCGGCTCGAGACTCAGGCGCTGTACTTCAACATCGTCACCGACGTGAACGACACCAGCCTGCCGATCAGGGTCAACAACGCCGGCCAGAACGACCGCGACATCTACAACCTCGCGGCCAAGGTCAGCTACGAAGGCGAGGGCTTCACCGCCACCTCGATCACCTCGTACGACACGGTCGAGGAGATCCTCACCGGCGACGCGTTCGACTTCCTGCCGATCACCGAATCGTTTTTCTACCGGCCGCCGGATTCGCCGCTCGGCTTCGGCCTCGGCCTCGGCATCGACCTCAACCAGAGCCAGTACCTCGACGTCGAGGCGTTCAGCCAGGAGCTGCGGCTCGAGTCCGCGCCCGACGAGCCGCTGTTCTGGATGGTCGGCGGCTATCTGATCGCGACCGACCGCTTCATCTCGACCGGCAACATGCTCGACACCGGGCAGGGCGTGTTCCCGGTCTACCGCGAGCCGAGCACCAATCCGGTCAACCCGCAGACCTCGTTCCTGTCCGACGCGCAGGACAACTTCGCCTGGGCGGTGTTCGCCAACCTCGGCTACGAGTTCTCGCCCCAGTTCCGCGTCGACGGCTCGCTGCGCTACGACCACGACAAGCGCGAGAACACCACGCTCACCCCGCCCGGGTTCATGAACGGCCCGGGCCAGCCCAACGGCACCACCGGCGAGGTGCGCGAGGTCAGCTTCGACGACTGGCAGCCCAAGTTCACGCTGAGCTGGATGCCGACCAGCGACGTCACGGTCTACGCCGGCTACTCGCGCGGCTTCCGCAGCGGCGGTTTCAACCAGACCGGCGTCGGCGGGGTGGCCGCGGCCAACGGCATCGTCGGGGTGGGCGACGTGTTCCAGGCCGAGACTGCCGATACGCTCGAGGCCGGGTTCAAGACGCGGCTGTTCGACGACCTGCTGAGCTTCAACGGCGCGGTGTTCACCACCGAATCGAAGAACAGCTACTTCTTCGTGTTCCTCGCCGCCAACTCGACGCAGAACCTCGGCAACGTGCCCAAGACGCGGATCGACGGCTTCGAGCTCGAGGCGTTCCTGACCCCGACGCCCGACCTACAGATCAACGCCGCGCTCGGCATGACCTGGAGCGACATCAAGGAGTTCCCCGACCCGGTGGTGATCGGCAACGAGGCCCCGCTGATCTCGCGCTCGACCTTCAATCTGGGCCTGCAATGGACGCCGCAGCTCGGCGACACGCTCGATGGCCTGTTCCGGGTGGATTACCGGCGGACCGGGGACACCTGGTGGGAAGTCTACAACACCACCGTGCGCGATCCGGTCGACCTGGTGGATGCGCGGGCGGGCGTGAACGGCGGCGCCTGGGGCGTCTACGCGTTCGCCTCGAACCTGTTCGACGAGGAGTACAACGCCGAGTTCTCGCCCGGCGGGTTCGTGTTCAAGGCGCGGCCGCGGGTTTATGGGGTGGAGGCAAGCTTCGAGTTTTGAGAGAAGTTCCTTCGCGGATACTCGCGTTGAATCTGACGCACCGAAATATTTTTATTTAGCGGCGGCAGTGGTATACTGCTTGGTATTCAATGCCGCCGCTATTTGCGTCATGAGGCGCCAAGTTAATGGCACGTTCCCGTGGCGCGATCACCCCAGGCGCACCCGATAGAGGTATCTTCGTAGGCCGGCCGCTCCGGTTCGGTCTGGTAAGGGCGCTGGCGGTAGTAATCGTCGTACGAATCGCTTCCGCCACCGGAAGCATATGATCCGCCCGAGGGCCCGCTTGCGAGGGCAGCCAGCGTAGCCAGAGTAATGCCGGCGAGCGCAGCCTCGGCATACGGCGCTGGCTCGGTACGCATCGCCCGACAACTCGAGGTATCCCAGAATTGCAGACAGACGAGCTGGTTGTCGCGCACGAGCGCGTCGACGTAGCCGCCGGAGCCACCGTTGTAGGTGTAATTGCCGCGGACCACATAAGCGCGGCCGTCGTCGCTGACTTGCGTCACGGCCGCGTCGGTCATGCTGCCGCTGTCGTAGTCATTGACCCACCAACCTTGCGAGTCGGTTTCGACGATCGAATCGAGCGCTGCGTTCAGGTCTCGCGTGGTGACGGCCGTCTGCGCCGATGCCGCCGAAACCGGAGTGACGATTGCGGAGAGGGCAAGCGAGCCCGCGGTGACCGAGCTCATCAGCGCGCGCTTCAATCCGCCGGTGGCCCGAATGGAGAAAGCCATGGTTCATCCCCTTTTTGCCGTGCTGCCTGGGTGGCAGCGACGAGCAACAGGTAACGCCATGCCTGATCGGGCGCTTCTGACAGCTTCTGTCGGCTTCTGAGCGCTGGGCCTGGGCTACGATGTTGCTCGCGACGCTCCATCCGCAATCGAAAATTTGGATTTCGCGTCTTGGGCCCGAAAGCCCACCGCGAGCCTGCTTTGCCGGACAGTTGTCACCGGGCCCCGGCGGATGCCTTCGCAGGCATTGCCGGAGACGGAACCACGATCACCACGTTGCGGGGCGGACTCGAGAATTACCGACACATTCATGATCTCCGGAATCCGTCGATGGCGGGCATGACCGTCAACACCGATTTCCCGCGATCAATCCTGCTGCGGCAATAGCGACAGCCCAAACGCGAACACGGCGCCACCGCAAGGGTAACGCCGTGCTTTGCGATGTTCGCGAACCGTCAGCGACGGCCGGACGACCCGGCGGCATCTGCGGCTTGCGAAGCTCTCAGGTCAGCGAACCGACCCGCGGCGGAACAGGTTGACGACCGCCAGCAGGATCACCGCGCCCAGCAGCGACACGAGGATCGAGCTCACGCTCAGGTCGCCCGACATGATGTTGCCGCCGCCGATCATCGGGTTGAGCACGAAACCGGCAATGAGCGCGCCGACGATGCCGACGACGATATTGAGCAGGATGCCCTGCTGTCCGTCGGTGCGCATGATCAGGCTGGCGAGCCATCCGAGAATGCCGCCAACGACCAGGAGAATGATGAGATTCATGACGTGTCTCCAGCTATCGGTGTGTGGCTGGAAAACCGCCGGGCGCGCGACCGGTTCCGGTCGGAGAATCAAGAGGCCGGACGGGAGCAGCCCGACAGGCCGCTGCTCCCCGCGTTCCATCCTCTCATCCTCGAGCTCGGCAGGGAGGGCGGGCTGCCGTAGTAGTATTCGTAGTGCTCGAGCTCCTCGCGCGGCGTCGCCAGCCGCAGCGTCGCGAACGGGACCAGGAAATAGAACCGCTTTTCCGGCGCGCTCGCGGCTTGGCCGGAGTTCGATGGGGCGACGCGCGGGCAGGCGCAACGCCTGTACTTGCGGAACCCTCACCCCATCCGGGTTGCGTGAATGTCGATCGGCCCTAGCGGTCGGACGTGAAGAGCTGCGGTACGGGCAGGCTCTCCGCACGGCGCGTGCCCTCGGGATAAGTCCACAGGTCCGGCGGGAAGGTCGCGACATATCGCGCGACCACGGCCGGGTCGAGCGGGCAGTGGAACTCCACCCCGGCGGCGCCCCTCTGGGACCACACCACGCGGGCCGGCCAGCGGGCCAGCCCGGGGACCGAGACCAGCAGCTGGTCGCCGTAAGCCATGGGCTCGACGGTCAGCAAGCGGCACCCTTCGCACGAGATCTCGACCACTTCCGCGGTGAAGCGGCGTCCGGTGCGCGGGTGCCCGACGATCGCGGCAAGCTCGATCAGCGGGCGGTCGCTGCGGCGCGGATCGAATGATGCCTGTGTGTCCATGGACGTTCGTCTAAGGCAATTCTTCTAACAATTGATTACATCTGCGTATTTGTCGGAGAATTCTCGGAACACGATACTGTCTTCTTGCAAGGACGGCGCAAGGATTAAGTTAGAACCCTGTCTATTCCCGCCTGCCCTACGATGCCGGCCTGCCATCTTCGATTAAGGTCCGCGCGGACAGCGAGGGGGTTGGCGGGCGTCTCTTCAGGCGTCGAGCGATAACTCGGCTTCGGACCAGAAAGCACTTTCCTACACACCCCGAAATGGCGTCTATCCTGTCAGATGACGCCCGACTCGCCTCGCGCCCCTCGCGCCGCCCGCCGCCTGCCGCGCGTGCCGCCGTTCTATCCCGTCCCCACCCGCACCCGCCGCGACGGCTGGACCGTGCAGCGGCAGGCCGACTTCCTCGGCATGCTCGCCGAGACCGGCTCGGTAATGGGCGGGTGCGATGCGGTCGGGATGAGCCGCAAGAGCGCCTATGCCCTGCGCGCACGGCGCGGCGCCGAGAGCTTCGCTGCAGCGTGGGACGCGGCGCTCGGAGCGCCGGTGCGGAAGGTAACAGTCGCCGACCTGTATTTCCGCGCGCATCACGGCCTGGTGCGCCTGGTGCTGTTTCGCGGCCGCTATCGCGGCGCCTGGTGCAAGCCCGACGATTCCGCGTTGCTGCAGCTCTGCACCCGGCTCGACCGGGTTGCGGAAGACAAGGGCTGAGATGGCGCGGAAGGTGACGCGTCTACCGGCGGTTTCGTGTCAACATCGGCAGGCCTCGGCCTCGCGGGAAAGAGGCAAACGAGCCCGGCGCCTTATCGCCCGACGATCTCGATCAGCTCGATCCGGAACAGCAAAGTCGCCCCGCCCGGGATCGGCCCGCGGCCGACCGGGCCGTAGGCGAGTGTGGCCGGCGCGGCGATCTCGATCGTGTCGCCCACCGCCATCATCGGCACCGCCATCTGCCACGCCGGGATCAGCGCCCGCAGCGGGAAGGTCGCCGGATGGCCGCGGCGGACCGAGCTGTCGAACTCGGCGCCGTCGACCAGCGTGCCGACGTAGTGCAGCGTCACCGTGTCGTCGACGGTCGGGCGCGGCCCGGCGCCGTCGCCTTCTACCCGCCGCCACAGCAGCCCGCCGGGCAGGTAGCCCCACCCGTCGCTCGCCTGCCGCTCGGCCAGCGCGATCATCTGCTTGTTGTGCCACGCCGCATCCTGCGACGAGCCGGGCGCAGCTTCGCCTTGCGCAAACGCGGGGGTGGCGGCGAGAACAGCCGCGATCGCGGCGCAGGCAGGCAGGGTCAGGCGGGGCATGCAGCTTCCTTCGAAGTTTCCGGCGCTTGTTGCGACCTATTCCAGCAAACGCAACAACCGTCTGGCCGCCGGACGCGACCGCGCCGCGCAACTACGCGCACGCCGGACGATCTCTCGCATCCTTCGGGCGACCGCGCAAAAAACCGAACACCGTGCTCGCTAGTTGACATGCGCGAGAATTGGCCCGCTCGAATATCGTCGGGCATGGCAAGTACCGTGATATGGATCACGGAAAATTGCTTGGAGGAATGCTAATTTCGGTTCTTCTTCGTGGAGGCCGGATCCCGTTCCTGCGCGCCGCCCGGTTTTCCCGGGTTCTGTTCACGAGCGAAAGCGGATGGCGCGCGGGCGGACACGGACAAACGGGCGCGCTGTCACTGCTTGCGAGACAGGGGGGAACGTGATGGGGATTTCCGGCGGGATCAAGCTTCATCCCAAGCTTCGCATGATCCGCAACGGCGACGAGGTGGTGAACTGCGTCAGGGCGGAGCAATCGCAGAACGTTGTCTCGACCGCGTCGCTGCCCGAACCGTTCGCGGAGACGCTGGAGGCGGTTGCGGCGTCGGCAGGCTTCACGGCGCGGGCCGCCGAGCCCGCGGCGCCCGGCAAGCCTGCGCCGCCTGCGCCGCTGACGCCCGAAACCAGCGCCCGCCGGGCGCACGTCGGCGTGTTCATCGAAGTCCATCGCGGCCGGCAGACGGCAGACTCGGAGGGGGCGGTCAGCGACCTCGAGTCGCTCAAGTCGGATATCGCCGCAACGCTCGCATCCCCGTCCGAGATCGACTCGTGCCTGCTGTCGACGCGCAACTTCATTGCCGCCACGGTTCCCGTCGCCGAGTTGCCGGCGCTCGCCGCCGATCCGCGGGTCGCGTTCATCCACCCGGCCGAGGCGCTTGCGCTGGACGTGCCGAAGCCGGAGCGTGGCGGCGGCCGCCTCGCCCCGAGCGGACGGCGGGTCGCGACGAGGCATGACGGCGGCCAGGGCGTCATCATCGGCATCATCGACGTCGGCGGGTTCGACTTCTCGCATCGGGACTTCATTGCCGGAGAGGGCTCGCGCTTCCTCGCGATCTGGGACCAGGGGGGCAAGCAGCGGCAGCCACCCTCGAAGCGCAGCGGCGCCAGGTTCGCCGCGTTCGAATTCGGCTCGGAGATCCTGCGCAGCGACATCGACAAGGCGCTCGCGGTCGAGCGCAAGGGAGGCCTGCCCGCAACCGCGCTCGAGCCGCAGTCGCAGCAGTCGCGCTCTTCGCACGCGACGCACGTCGCCAGCATTGCGGCCGGCAACAGCGGGGTCTGCCCCAAGGCGGACATCGCGGCGGTGCTGCTCAACGTGCCGTTCGATTCGAAGGACCCGGAGGAGCGGCGCCGGACCTTCTCGGACAGCACGCGGCTCGTCCTGGCGATCGAGTACCTGCTCGAGATCGCGAAACGCGAGGACAAGCCGATCTCGATCAACATCAGCCTCGGCACCAACGGCGGGCCGCACGACGGATCGGGCGGGGTGTCGCGCTGGTTCGACGCGCTGCTCGCGACCGAGGGCCGGGCGATCACCATCGCGGCGGGCAATGCCGGGCAGGAGGCGGCGACCGAGGACAGCCCGACCGGCTGGATGCTGGGCCGTATCCATGCGAGCGGCCGCATCCCCTCGCGCGGGCTCATGGTCGATCTCGACTGGACCGTGGTCGGCAACGGCGTGGCGGATATGTCCGAGAACGAGCTGGAAATCTGGTATTCGCCGCAGGACCGGATCCGCATCGCCGTGCGTCCACCCGGCTCGAGCACCTGGATCGAGGTCGGGCCGCGCGAATACGTCGAGAACGAGCCGCTGGATTCGGGCACATTCCTGTCGATTTACAACGAGCTGTACAATCCGGTGAACGGCGCGAACTACTGTTCGGTCTATCTCTCGCCCGATCTCAGGCCGGAGTCGCTGACCGGCGTCGCCGCCGGAACCTGGACGATCCGGCTGATCGGCGAGGAAGTCCGCAACGGGGAATTCCATTGCTGGATCGAGCGCGACGATCCCTATCGCTTCGGCCCCGGCGGGCAGCTGATGCGAATGCCGTCGTTCTTTTCCGAGACCTCGAACGTCGATTCCCACTCGATCAACTCGCTAGCCTGCGGGCACCGGGTGATCGCGGTGGCCAATCTCGACGAGCACCGCCAGCGGATCGCCGCGACCAGCAGCCAGGGCCCGACGCGCGACGCGCGGACCAAGCCGGATATCGCCGCGCCCGGCACCAGGATCGTCGCGGCCAACGGTTTCGGCGGCGACAGCGAGCCGTGGGTCGCGATGAGCGGGACCAGCATGGCGAGCCCCTATGTCGCGGGACTGGTCGGCCTGATGCTCTCGACCAACCGCGAGCTCACGGCGGCACAGTGCTCGGGCATTCTGCAGCGCACCTCCCGCCCGCTGCCGGGCGGCTCCTACGAATGGAAGAACGATGCCGGGTTCGGGGCGATCGACCCGGCCGCGGCGCTGGCCGAAGCCGCGTCGTTCAACCAACGCAGGGACATCGGAAAAAAGGCGGTGCGGGCATGAAAATCGAGATCTTCCAGTCGTCCCACGGCGACTGCCTGCTGCTCGAAAGCGCCGACGGCAAGCGCATCCTGTGCGATGGCGGGATGAGCTCGGCGATGAGAGAGTACGTCGCTCCCGAGCTGGAAAGGCGATGCGTGGGCGATCCCGCCTATGGGCTCGACCTGGTCTACGTCAGCCATGTCGACGCCGACCATATCAGCGGCGTGCTGGTCCTGATCGGGAACCTGGTCGACTGGAAGGTGTGGCAGCATCACCACGACGCCGGCGATGAGTTCCGCGAGCCCGACAGTCCGCGCGCCCCGGAGATCGCGGCGATCTGGCACAACGCCTTCCGCGACCAGCTGAGCGAGCGCAGCGGCCGCATCGAGGATCTGCTCGCCGCGTCGGCGCCGGTGCTGTTCGCTACGCAGGCGCCGGAAGGCATTCATGCCGGGTTCGAGATGCAGAACGTCGCGCTCGGCGTCGACCAGGCCGTGCAACTGACCAAGCTGGTCCGCATCGGCCTTCAGGGGGTCGCGGTCAATCGCCTCGCGAAGTCGCGCCGCGCCGAAAAGCTCCTGATGGCGCGTCCGCGCCAGCGGCCCATCGCGTTGGGCAATTTCTCGATCAGGATCGTCGGCCCCACGGCCGCGGAGCTCGAAAAGCTGCGCGAGGGGTGGGGCAACTGGCTCGCGCGCAGCGAGGCGCGCGTGGCACAGATCGAGCGGACGGTGCGTCGGCAGGTCGAGGCGTTCGCCAACGGGATCGGGCCCGAGCTGGGCGAGTGGGAGGGAGTCGAAAGCTTTCGCGGCGTCACGGTCCCCAACATCGCGTCGCTCGTGCTGCTCGTGCAGGAGGGCCCGTGGCGCATTCTGCTGACCGGCGACGCGCAGCACGACATCCTGCTCGACCAGCTCGGGAACGCAGGGCTGCTTCGCGGCGGGGCGCTCCACCTCGACGTGCTCAAGGTCCAGCATCATGGCGCAGCGGCCAACATGAGCGTTGCGTTCGCGCGTGCGGTGACGGCCGATCACTACCTGTTCTGCGGCAACGGGGAGCATGGCAATCCGGAGCCCGAGGTGCTCGAGCAGATTTTCGCCTCGCGGATGAGCCCGAATCCCGACATCCGCGGCCTCGCGCCGCAGGCCGCGGGACCCCGGCCGTTTCATTTCTGGTTCAGCACCTCGACCGCCACCCCGGCCTCCGGCCAGAAAGCGCGACGCAATTTCCGCGAGGTCGAGGAACTGGTCGGAGACATGATCCAGCGCTCGGGGGGACGGCTCACGGCGCATTTCAACACCGGCACGAGCATTGAATGCGATCCCGCGGGCTTCGATTTCACGGTCGGGTAGGCGAGCCACCGGCCGATGGCGTGACGGGAGCGAAAGGAGCGAAAGGAGCTGGAATAAACCGGAAGTGCTGGCTGGGGCGGCAGGATTCGAACCTGCGAATGCCGGCATCAAAAGCCGGTGCCTTACCGCTTGGCGACGCCCCAGCAGAGGCGAGAGGCGCCCCTAACGGGGGAGCGCCTTCCGCGCAAGGATCACACGTCGGCGCGCTTGCGCACCGGCTCGAACAGGCTGCGGTCCTCGACCGCGTCGAAGTCGGCCGCCGAGTGGCGCTCGGCCATCTTCTGGGTGTTGACGAGGCGGCCGCGGATCGCGCCCGGGCGGGCGTCGATCGCCCTGACCCAGCGGCCGACGTTCTCGTACTCGTGCAGGCTGAGGAACTTGTCCGAGCCGTTGTAGGCGCCGTGGTAGAGGTTGCCGAGCCAGGTGTAGGCGGCGATGTCGGCGATCGTGTAGTCGGCGCCGGCGAGGTATTCGGTCTTGGCCAGCTGCCGGTCGGCGACGTCGAACAACCGCTTGGTCTCCATCGCGTAGCGGTCGATCGGGTACTTGTAGCGCTCGGGTGCGTAGACGTAGAAGTGCCCGAACCCGCCGCCGATGAACGGCGCGCTGCCCATCTGCCACATCAGCCAGTTGAAGGTTTCCGCCCGCGCGGGGTTGGTCTTGGGCAGCAGGTAGTCGAACTTCTCGGCCAAATGCAGCAGGATCGCGCCGCTCTCGAACACGCGGAACGGCTCGGGGCCCGAGCGGTCGACCAGCGCGGGAATCTTCGAGTTCGGGTTCGCGTCGACGAAGCCCGACCAGAACTGGTCGCCGGCGAAGATCCGGATCATCCACGCGTCGTACTCGGCTTCGGAGAAGCCGGCCTCGAGCAGCTCCTCGAGCATGATCGTCGCCTTCACCCCGTTGGGCGTGCCGAGCGAGTAGAGCTGCAACGGGTGCTCGCCTACCGGCAGCTCGTGCTCCTCGCGCGCACCCGCGGTCGGTCGGTTGATCCCGGCAAACTGCCCGCCGTTGGCCGGATCGTAGTCCCAGACTTCGGGCGGGGTGTAGACGTCGGACATCGGGCAGTGCTCCTGCAGGGATCGGTCGCGCGGAGATGGCGCGTCGCCTGCGGAACCGCAAGCGCCTCGCGCCCGTTGCGCGGCTCGATGGTCTCGAAATCCCGCGCGCTCGAATACGTCGACGACCAGGGTCCTGGAGTCACGCGGAAGAAGGCCAGCCACGGCTGGGCCTACTTCGATCCCGCCGGCAAGCGCATCACCGACCGGGGCGAGATCGACCGGCTCAACCGGATCGCGTTGCCCCCGGCCTATTCCGACGCCTGGTTCTGCCCGAGGGATTGCGGCCACCTGCTCGCCACCGGGATCGATGCCCGCGGGCGTAAGCAGTACCGCTACAACCCCGAATTCCGCGTGCGGCAGGAGGCGGAGAAGTTCGACGGCTGCGCGGCGTTCGGGCGGCTGCTGCCGAAGGTGCGCCAGCAGGTCGCGAAGGACCTCGCCAGGCGCTCGCTGAGCCGCGAGCGGGCGGTGGCGAGCGTGGTGCGGCTGCTCGATCTGGGCGCGATCCGGGTCGGCAACGAGAGTTACGCCAGGACGAACAAGAGCTTTGGCGCGACCACGCTGCGCCGGCGCCACGCCGAGATCGCGGGCGGCAAGCTCAAGCTGCGCTTCAGGGCCAAGAGCGGCCAGCTGCGCGAGGCCACGATCAGCGACCGTGCGCTCGCACGGTTCGTGCGCCAGGTGCAGGATCTGCCGGGCCAGCACCTGTTTCAGTACCTCGATGAGGAGGGGGAGGCGCACCCGGTCGGCTCGAGCGACGTCAATGCCTATCTGGGCGAGGCGATGGGCGAGCACTTCACCGCCAAGAACTTTCGCACCTGGCACGCGAGCGTGCTTGCGTTGCGCCTGCTGGCCGAAGCCGAACGGCCGCTCACGCTCAAGGAACTGGCGACCGAGGTCGGTGCGCACCTCGGCAACACCCCGGCGATGGCGCGCAAGAGCTACATCCACCCGGCGGTGATCGCGCTGGTCGAACGGCAGCAGAAATGGCGCGCGAGGCTCAAGCTGCCGCGCGAGGGCAAATGGCTGGGCCGCTACGAGCGCGCGCTGATCAAGCTGCTCGAGAAGAGTCCCAAGGCGACGCGTCTGCTCGCGAGCGGCTGACGCCGCAACAGCGCAGAGTCTTGAGCGCGCTGGACAATCGACGCGAATCGTGTATGGGTTGCTTTACACAATAGCAAGGTTGCTTGACTAAGCGCGATAGCTCCGCGCGTAAGGGGGGAGTGTGGGAATGAACGGCTTTTGGCAGGGAATCCGCGCAGCCGCAGTGGGCGTCGCGATCCTGACGCCGGCATCTGCATTTGCCGACGAAACGGAATTCGTTGTGCAGTCGGCGGACGGGACGGACATCCATGGTGTAGGCGCTGTTCCCGATCAGGGTTGGGGCGGCACTGCGGTTGTCATGGTCGCGGGCACCGGGCTGTTCGATCGCGACGCCGCCTTCGGCCCGCCCGACACGCCGCGCACAAAGCTGTTTCTCGATCTTGCCGAGCGGTTCGTCGCGCGGGGCCTTGGAGTAGTGCGCTACGACCGGCGCGGCGTGCGCCACGGAGCGGCGAGCCGCGCGGAAGCGCTCGACCCGGCGGTCGCGGCCAGCTCGACGGTCCAATCGCAGCGCGAGGATCTTGCCGCGGTGCGTGCCTGGGCCGAGCGTGGCGACGGCTTGGGAGCGCGCTGCGTGATCCTGTTCGGGCATTCCGAAGGAGTCATGCACATCGGCCGTCTCGCCGCCTCGGGTGCGCCTCCGCCGCTGATGGTCATGGGCGTCGGCGCGCCGTTGCGTTCGCCGGTGGATGTCATGAAATGGCAGGTGAGCGAGCGAGATGCCTATTCGCTGGCGCTGATGGATACCGACCACGACGGTGTGACCACCAATGCGGAGGTCGAGGCGAACTGGCGGCAGACTCCGTCGTCGTGGGCCGGCACCATCGAGCCTCTGCTGCGACCGGACGGGCGCTGGACGTCGGAATCGCTTGCTCTGGTCAAAACCGTGCAGGGACAGTTCTACCAGCAGGCGCGCGCCGCCGCGCTCGCGCTCGACGACGAGGCCCCCTCCCCGAACGCGACGCCGGCAATGGCCAAGGCCAGCTGGTGGAAGAGCTGGTTCACCGACGAGATCCCTGCTGCCGTGTCCCTGGCCAGGTGGAACGTGCCGTTCAGCTTCCACTGGGGTGCGATCGACTCGCAGACGCCGCCGGAGTTCGACGCCCCGCTCGCGCGGTCGGTGCTGGGCGAGCGCGCGACGGTTACGGTGCATCCGCGGCGCGGCCACTCGCTTGGCGAGCACGCCACGGGCGCCCCGATGGACGAGGCGATCGCCGAGCAACTGGCGGATGAGCTGGAGGCTGCCTCCGCCGCCTGCGGCCGGGCGGGCTAACGGAGCAGCCCACGCTGGCGCATCGCGCCCGCGTAGACGAGCTGCAAGATCGCCAGGACACCTGTTACAAGCTCGAGGATCAGCCAGCCCTGGTCGTGCAGCAACAGCGCGGTCCCGGCGGCGATGTCGTAGCCGGCGGTCACGGCAATGCCCGCGATCGACAGCGCGTAGAGGTGGACCGCCCTGCGGCTGCGCAGCAGCAGGGCGATCGCCGCGAGCGTTGCGGAGATCAGCACCAGGTCGGTGACCGCCACGAACCACGGTGCCTGCGCGGCGTAGTAGGCGATCTCGTTGGCATCCATGTCCATCGGTACGCCCGACTGCGCGGACATGATCGTCCAGGCGCCAGCGGCGTTCCAAATCAGCGACAGGATGCCGACTATCCAAAGATGCCACGGCGTTTTTGGCGGGGCCGTGCGGACGGTTGCTTCGGACATGAGAGTTCCTCCCCTGCGCGACCCCGCACCGATGGCTATCAGCCGGTTCGAGCAACGCAAGCTCGTGCTGCGGGGTCACCCATCCGGGTGATGATGCGGGATTGGCGCTGACAGCGTGTCCGTCAGCGGCTACGCGCTCACGATGGCCCAGCTCTACGAAGGCAGATGGCTCGACACCGCCCCCGCCGCCGAGGAAATCGGCGCGGACGGCCGCTTCCGCCGCATCGACAGCCCGCTGCGCGATTGGATCTCGCCCGATCCCGGCGCCGCGTTCCCGGCCGAGACGGGGCGTTATCACCTGTGGGTCGCGGCAGTCTGCCCGTGGGCCGCGCGCACCACGGCGTTCCGCGTGCTCAAGGGGCTCGAGGACGCGATCTCGATCTCGTGGGCGCGGCCGGGGCTGCCGAAGGAGGGCTGGGTGTTCGACGAGGGGCCCGATGGGCCGGTCGAGGGCGGCTATCCGCTGCACCGGCTCTACGTCGAGCACGATCCCAGGTTCACCGGCAAGGTGACCGTGCCCACGCTATGGGACAAGCAGGCCCGCCGGATCGTCAACAACGAGAGCTCGGAGATCATCCGGATGCTCAACTCCGCGTTCGTCGGGGTGACCGGCAACCGGCTCGACTTCTATCCCGAACCGCTGCGCGCGGAGATCGAGCAGTGGAACGCGCTGATCTACCCGACGCTCAACAACGGGGTCTATCGCACGGGGTTCGCCAGCACCCAGCATGCTTACGACGAAGCTGTCGGCGAGGTCTTCGCCACGCTCGACGCGATGGAAGAACACCTCTCGCGCAACCGCTACCTCGCGGGCGAATGGCTGACCGAGGCCGACTGGCGCGCGTTCACCACGCTGGTGCGATTCGACGTCGGCTACCACTATGCGTTCAAGTGCAATGTCAGGAAGGTCGACGACTACCCGGCGCTGCGCGGCTACCTGCGCGAGCTCTATCAGTGGCCGGGTATCGCAGGCACGGTCGACCTCGAGCTGATCAAGTTCGGTTACTGGTTCCTGTCCGACCGCCATCACGTCGTCGCGCGCGGGCCCGAGATCGACCTGACCACGCCGCACGGGCGCGAGCACCTGCCGGCACGAGGGGTGATGCAGCGGACCGCCTAGCCGCCGTCGAGGAACTGCCAGTCGGCGAACGTCGTGCCAAGCCCGTGGCGGCCGCCGTGTCGGTCGACGAGGTTCCAGATCTGCGCGTTGGCGATCGCGAAGCGGCGGCCGTTGGCGGCGATGCCGACCACCGCGTAGACGTCGGCGATGTCGTGCCGCGTGAGGCCGTCGATCATCCGCTGCTGCTCCTCGCGCAGGACCGGCTCGGCGAGATGCTGCGACACGGTACCAATGAAATCGCTCGCCGCCATGCCGAGCAGGTCGAGCAGGATGCGGTTGCCGTAGAAGAACCGCGGCTCGGGCTCGACGCCGTGCGCGGCGATCGCGCGGGGCGCTTCCCACAGCGCACGCTCGAGCCCGACCGCAGTGTCGTCGACCAGCGGCTTCCCGCCGAGGCGGGCAAAGCTGTCTGCGATCAGTTTGAGCCGCGAGCCGGCGCTTGCCGCCATCGCGGCGCGGTCATCCTCCGGCGCCTTCGCGGCGCTTCGTGATTGGCGATTCCAGTGGGCAAGCGCGATCATTGTCCATGACCTTTGACAGAAATCCACGCGACCTTGCTGGCACGCGAAGAGGTCTACGGATCAACGCAAAGATCGCCCGGTTGGTCCTGAATTAGGTGCTTCGACCTATACGCGACGGTTCAAGGCCGGACCGCGCCAGTTCGACGCTCCTCGCCGGCTGGTGCTCGTAGCTTGGGCCACCGTACTCGCCTCATCTCGAGTCTGATCGGAGACCGGCTCCGCGAGTTAGTCCAGAAAGCGCCATTCTGCGAAGGTCGCCGCCTGCCCGTAGTAGTCGCCGAGTTCGTCGGCGAGGTTCCACACTTGCGCGTGCGAGATGGCGAACCGGCGCCCGGTCGCGGCGATCCGCACCCCGGCATAGTCCTCGACGATCCCACACTGCACGAGTCCCTCGAGCATGCGCGCGCGCTCCAGCCGCAAGGCCGGTTCCGCCGAGCGGTGCGAAGGCAGGTCGATGAACTCGCCCGCGGTCATCGCGAACAGCTCGAGCGCCACGCGGTTGCCGTAGAAGAACCGCGGTTCCGGCTCGGTCCCGTGCGCGACGATCGCGCGCGGAGCGTTCCACAGCGCCAGTTCGAGCCCGCCCGGTGACGGCTCGACCAAGGAACGGCCCGCGAGGCGCGCAAAGCTTGCGGCAATCAGCTTCAGTCGGTCACCGGCACTGGCCTGCATCGCGCTGCGGTCGGACTGGGGCATGCGACCGTTCGTAGCGCCACGTTGCAAATGGACAAGTGTACTTGACACGGTCCCTGAAACTTGAGTCCTGTGTCCTTTTCATCCGGTTTCGAAAGTGAACCTGCCAAGAACTCTTCGAGCTGCCCAGGCGTAACCCCTGTTTCAGCATGCGACCACCGGTTCGGTCGGCGAGTGTCGGGACATCGAGGAGACCTTCTCCCGGAGGCGCCCGGGTTGATTAGCGACTGGATCGGCCAGCGCTTCGTGAAGCCCTAGCGGGGGCACTTGCGCTCCCCGCCCGCACCCTCCATTCGTCGCTTCGCCCCGCGCGGTGACGAGGGGCGCGGGAAGGGGAGTGTGCGTGAAGGGTGAGCCCGATCTGATCGTCGTCGGCGGCGGTTCTGCCGGGCTCGCGTGCGCCGCGCGGCTGGCCGAGGGCGGGCTTCGGGTGCTGCTGGTCGAGGCCGGCAAGGACCATCACGACCCGCGCCTGGCGATCCCGGCGCTGATGAGCGCGCTGGTCCACAAGCCCGACTTCGACTGGTGCTACAGCGCCGAGCCCGATCCCTCGGTCGGCGGGCGGCCCGACGTCTGGCCGGCGGGCCGGCGGCTCGGCGGCGGCAGCTCTATCAACGGCATGATGTTCATCCGCGGGCATAAGTGGGACTATGACCACTGGGCGGCGCTCGGCGCCACCGGGTGGGACTACGCCAGCGTGCTGCCCTACTTCCGCCGGCTTGAGCACAACGAGCGCGGAGCCGATGAATGGCGGGGCGAAGGCGGGCCTATCCACGTGTCGGAGGTCCGCTCGCGCTACGCCGTGACCGACGACTGGATCGAGGCGGCAGAGCAGGCGGGTATCCCGCGTTCGCACGACCTCAACGGCAAGGTCGCCGAGGGCGTCGACCTGATTCAGCTCTCGCAGCGGGCCGGCTTGCGCAGCTCGACCGCTGCGGGCTACCTGCGGCGCAAGCCGCCAACCCTCGAGGTGTTGACCGAAGCGCAAGTGCTGCGGATCGAGCTGGCAGGCGGCCGCGTGACGGGCGTCACCCTGCGCCGCGGCGGCGAGGTGCGGACGCTGTCGGCAAAAGCGGGCGTGGTGCTCAGCGCCGGCGCGCTCAACACGCCGCGCTTGCTGATGCTCTCGGGCCTCGGCCCGGCCGAGATGCTGCAGGCCCACGGCGTGCCGGTGGTGCGCGACCTGCCGGGTGTCGGCCAGAACCTGCAAGAGCACCCCGGCTGCCATCTGGTCAACGCGGTCGCGGCGCACACGCTCAACGACGACGCGCGCGGCTTCGCCGGTTTTCGCCAGCTGCTCGCGCTGGCCTTCGCGCGCAGCGGCGCGCTGACCACCGGGATCGGCCACGCGCAGGCTTTCGTGCGCAGCCGCGATGGACTGCCTGCGCCCAACCTCCAGCTCGCGTTCAGCGCCTTCGCGTTCGAGATCACCCCCAAGGGCAACCTCGCGCTGGCGAAGGATTCCGCGGTCAGCACTTTCGTCGCGCTGACGCGCCCGCAATCGCGCGGGCGGATATCGCTCCGCTCGAACGATCCCGACGCGTC
>DATDLP010000074.1:0-11457 GCA_036519255.1 Croceibacterium sp. | reverse complement strand
GCTCGCCGAGCCCGCCTGCCTCGAAGCCGCCGAGCTCGGCGTGGCGGCAGTGCAGTGCGCGAGCGGGGGCGCGGCCGACGGCACGAGCAACCCGCCGATCCAGCGCATGATCGCCAACTTGCGCGCGCTCGGGCACACGGTGGAGATCGACGACGAGGCGGTCGGCGAGGTGGCGCGGTATTTCACCGCGCTGGCCGAAGCCGAGGGCCTGCCGACCGGGCACCCGATGGCGTTCGATGCGGCCTATCTGAAGCACCAGCTGCCGGGCGGGATGGTCGGGACGATGCGGCGGCATCTCGCCGACCACAACGTGCCGCAGCTCGAGGGCGCGGTGATCGAGGAGATGGGCCGGGTGCGCGAGGAGCTCGGCTGGCCGATCGTGATGACCCCGTTCGCGCAGATGCTGCAGACGCAGGCGATGCTCAACGTGACCGGCAAGGAGCGGTATGCGGTGATCCCGGACGAGATCATCCGCTACGCGATCGGCCGGTTCGGGCGACCCAACGTGCCGATCGAGGGCGAGACGCTCGACCGGATCATGGCCAACCCGCGGACGAAGGAACTGGCGGCCGAGCCCCCGATGGCCGAGCTGAGCGAATTGCGGAGACGGATCGGCGCCAACCTGTCGGACGAAGAATTCCTGCTTCGCGCGACGATGCCGGCCAACCTGGTCGACGCGATGCAGGCCGCCGGGCCAGCGCCGCAGGAGTACGATCCGGCGACCGTGCCGGTGATGAACCTGATCCGCGAAGTGCTGTCGCACCGCGACCTGACGGAGCTGACCGTGGAGAAGGCCGGGTTCAAGCTGGAGGTAACTGCGTGACGCTTGCCCGCAAGCCGAAGGGCTTCATGTTCGACCTCGACGGGACGCTGATCCTCAGCGACCGCAAGCTCGGCGGCTACACCGCGATCCCCGGCGCGGCCGAGGCGCTCGCCGCGCTCGACGAACGCGGGATTCCGTGGATCGCGATGACCAACGGCAGCGCCTACGCGGCGAGCGTGCAGGCGCCGCGGCTGCGCGCGGTCGGGCTGCCGGTGCCCGACGAGCGGCTGTTCACGCCGAACTCGGTCGCCGGCAAGGCGATGGTCGAGCGCGGGTATGAGCGGGTGCTGGTGCTTGGCACGCCGGGGGTCGCCGAGGCGCTGACCGAAATGGGCGTGACCTGCGTGCTGCCCGAGCACCCGGCCGCTCACGACACGGACGCGATCTACGTCGCGTGGCACCCCGAATGTACGATGCCGCACATCCACCTCGCGTGCGAGCGCGTGCTCGACGGCGCGGCGTTCCTGACCGCGTCGGACGTGCCGTTCTTCGCCACCAAGGACGGCCGCTCGTTCGGTTATTCGTGCGCGATCAACGGCGCGGTCGCGCGGGTCACCGGGCGCGAGCCCGAGCCGTGCGGCAAGCCGAGCGCGCTCGCGCTGACGCTGATCGCCGAGGAGCTCGGCGTGGCGGAGGAGGACGTCGGCGTGGTCGGCGACGACGCGATCGCCGAAATGCAGATGGCCCGGGCGGGCGGCGCGATCGGCATCGCCGTTGCCAGTGGAAGCACCAGTCGCGCCGAGTGGGCCGCGCAGCCGGAAGGCCGCGCACCGCACGTGGTGATCGACAGCGTCCGAGATTTGCTGACCGGTGGCCTTCTGCGCTAGACCGCCCTCTGGATTCAAAATGAACCGTTCGTCCCGAGCGAAGTCGAGGGAGCCGTTCGAGCGAAGCCGAGAACCGCGGTTGCAGGGCCGCGGCTCCGCTCGGCATAGTCCCTCGACTGCGCTCGGGACGAACGGATTTTTTCTTGAGAGCGCGCTTCCGGGGGCCTCAGTCCGCCAGCCACCGGCTCCTCGCCAGCCGCACGAACAGCGCGATCAGCGGCGGCACCAGCACGATCGACAGCACCACCTTGGCCAGCGCCTGGCCGAGCAGCAGCGCGCCGATCGGGAACTCGCCGTAGAACGCCAGGGTGATGAAGATCAGCGTGTCGACCGCCTGGCTCAGCGCCGAGGCGATCGCCGCGCGGGCCATCATCCACCAGCCCCCGTTATCCCCGCTCCCGCGCAGGGCGGAGAAGATCTTCACGTTGAGCCACAGCGAGACGAAGTACGCCACCGGCCCGGCGGCCATGATCCGCGGGGTCTGCGACAGCACCTGCTCGAACGCCGAGACGTTCTCGGCCGGCATCGTCGGCGCGGGCGGGAGCTGCAGCACGGCCGCGATCAGCACGATCGACAGCGCCAGCGGCACGAACCCCCAGCGGACCATGCTGTTGGCGGTCGCCGCGCCGTAGAGCTGCGCCACCGTGCTCGAGAGCACCACCAGCATCAGGAAGGCGAAGATTCCGGCTTCGACCGCCAGCGGCCCGAGCGCAACCTGCTTGAACCCGAGCACCCCGGCGATGCAGGTCATTCCGCCGTAGAGCAGCGCGTAGACGAACAGGGGCTTGGGGATCGCAGGCGCGGTTTCGGCGGTCATGCAACCGATGACTATGCGGCTTCCCCGCCGTTGGGAAGGGAGAGCGGCCAGTCGTCCCCGAGACAAGCGGGGAGGATCGGCCCCGGGGATTTGACCGCGGCGGTGCAAAAGGCGAAACACCGCGCTCCCTCGGACACGAAAGCCCGGCATGCCGCCCATCGCGATCAACCTCATCGGCATCGTGGCGATCCTCGCGATCGCCTTCCTCCTGTCCTCGGGCAAGAAGCGCATCCGCCTGCGCGTGGTCGGTCCGGCGTTCGCGCTGCAGGTGGCGATCGCCGCGCTGGTGCTCGGCACGCCGTGGGGCGCGGCGGGAATCCAGGGGTTGGCCAACGGCGTCGCCGCGCTGCTGTCGTATGCCGACACCGGCACAGAGTTCCTGTTCGGCGCGAGCGAGAGCAACCCGCTGGCCAACACCTTCGCGCTCGGCGCGCTGCCGGTGATCATCTTCTTCGCCGCGCTGGTCTCGATCCTCTACCACCTCGGGATCATGCAGCGCATCGTGCGCTGGGTCGGCGGCGCGATCGGCTTCGTCACCGGGATCAGCCAGGTCGAATCGCTCGGCGCGGCGGCCAACATCTTCGTCGGCCAGTCGGAGAGCCCGCTGGTGGTGCGGCCTTACCTCGCGGCGCTGCCGCCCGCGGGACTGTTCACGCTGATGACCGTCGGCATGGCCGGCGTCGCGGGCACGATCCTCGCGGCGTACGCCGGGCTGCTGGGCGAGGACTACCTGCCCTTCCTGCTTGCCGCGGCGTTCATGTCGGCCCCGGGCGGGATCCTGATGGCCAAGATCATCATGCCCGACGAGGGGCCGGTTCCGGCCAACGAGACGATCATCCTGCCCGAAGGCCGCATCAGCGCCGAAGGTCCTGCAGCGATCACCGAAGGCGAGAAGCCGCACGAGGTCGCCGCCGCCGAAGGGCTGCCGGAGGATCACAAGGCGGCCAACATCATCGAGGCCGCAGCGCAAGGCGCGCAGACCGGGGTCAAGCTCGCGGTCGCGGTCGGCGCGATGGTGCTTGCGTTCGTCGCGCTGGTCGCGCTGGCCAACGGCCTGCTCGGCTGGGCCGGCGGGCTGTTCGGCTATCCCACGCTCTCGTTCCAGGGCCTGCTCGGCACCCTGTTCGCCCCGGTCATGTTCCTGCTCGGCATCCCGTGGAGCGAAGCGCAGGTCGCCGGGGGGCTGTTCGGCACCAAGATCGTGCTCAACGAGTTCGTCGCGTTCATCGACCTCGGCGCGCTCGAGCCTGGCACGCTCAGCGCGCGCTCGCAGGCGATCGTCACCTTCGCGCTGTGCGGTTTCGCCAACTTCAGCTCGATCGCGATCCAGATGGCGGTGACCGGCGGGCTTGCGCCCAACCAGCGGCCGCTGATCGCCAAGCTCGGGCTCAAGGCGCTCGCTGCCGGCTCGTTGGCCAATTTGATGAGCGCGGCGCTGGCAGGGCTGTTCCTCACGCTGTAAGAGCGTGGGCATGACCGACATCGCCTCCGTCAGCCTCGAACGGCCTTTAACGGAGCTCGCCGACGAGCTCGGCCGCTCCTTCGCCGAGTACGGCTTCGCGATCGTGCGCGACCACGGCATCCCCGCCGAACTGATCGCCCGCGCCGAAGCCAAATCGCGCGAATTCTTCGCGCTGCCCGAAGCGGTCAAGCTGCAGTACCACCTCAAGGGCAAGGGCGGCGCGCGCGGCTACACGCCGTTCGGAATCGAGCGGGCCAAGGACGCGGCGGTGCACGATCTCAAGGAATTCTGGCACGTCGGCCGTACGCTGCCGCCGGGCGATCCGCTCGAGCCGTTCATGCCGCCCAACGTCTGGCCCGAAGAAGTCGAGAGCTTCCGCGACACGTTCGAGACGCTGTTCGCCGAGTTCGACAAGTGCGGCCTGCGCATCCTCAGTGCGATCGCGCTGCATCTCGGCCTGCCCGAGCACTGGTTCGACCCGACGGTGGAGGACGGCAACTCGGTCATGCGCCTGCTGCACTACCCGCCGGTCGCGGTTGAGGCCGAAGGCCGCATCCGCGCCGCCGCGCACGAGGATATCAACACCATCACGCTGCTGCTCGGCGCGGAAGAGGCGGGGCTGCAACTGCTCGCGCGCGACGGCCGCTGGCTGCCGGTCTCGCCGCCCGAAGGCGCGCTCGCGGTCAACATCGGCGACATGCTCCAGCGGCTGACCAACGGCCGGCTGCGGTCGACCACGCACCGGGTGATCAACCCGGTCGGCGAGCGCGCGCGGCATGCGCGCTACTCGATGCCGTTCTTCCTCCATTTCCGGCCCGATTTCCTGATCGAAGCGCTCGAGCAATGCGTCGACTCGGACACACAAGAGACGGTCGAGTCGCCGATCACGGCGCACGACTACCTGATGCAGCGGCTGCGCGAGATCAATCTGGCCTGAAACGCGGCCGCGGCGCAGATTCCCTGCCGCATGTTGCAGCGCGGCAACAAGCAAAAAAGCGCAATAAATTCAATTGCTCATCTGTGGAAAACCTGTGCACTACGCGGCGCGTCCGCGCTGTAACCGCGCTGTCACAAATAAGACCTTGTTGTGTCTCGAATCGTTTCTAACGCAACGGAAATTCGGGGAACTCACAAGGGGCTGTCCACCCATGAAATTGAAGTATCTTCTCGCCGCCAGCGCGATCTCGCTCTCGGCCGCCGTCGTCCTGCCCGCGCCGCTCGCCGCGCAGCAGATCACCACCGGGATCGAGGGCACCGTGACCGACGAGGCCGGCGCGCCGATCGCCGGGGCCATGGTGACGATCACCGACGAGCGCACCGGCGCCAGCCGCACGATCACCGCCAACGATAACGGCAACTTCACCGCCAGCGGCCTCGTCTCGGGCGGACCGTACACGGTCAGCGCCACCGCGGCCGACTACGAGGGGCAGACGGTCTCCGACATCCAGACCACGCTGCAGGGCAACACCAGCCTGACTTTCGCACTGACCAGCGGTGGTGGCGTGATCACCGTCACCGCCAGCCGCGTGCGCGCGACCCAGCTCGAGGTCGGTCCCGGCACCAGCTTCACCGCCGAAGTGCTCGAGGCGGCGCCGACCTTCAACCGCGACATCCGCGACATCATCCGCCTCGACCCGCGCGTCAGCCTCGACCGCGACGACGGCGGCTCGGGCGTCGATCGCATTTCGTGCCTCGGCGGCAACGACCGCGGCAACGCCTTCACCGTGGACGGCATCAGCCAGGGCGACATCTACGGCCTCAACGACACCGGCTTCTCGTCGCGCAGCTCGACCCCGGTCCCATACGATGCGGTGCGCGAGACCCAGGTCCAGTTCGCGCCGTTCGACGTCGAGTACGGCAACTTCACCGGCTGCGCGATCAGCGTGATCACCAAGTCGGGCAGCAACCAGTTCCACGGCGGCGCGTTCTTCGAATACGGCGACGACGGGATGCGCGGCAACGTCGCGGGCGGCAAGGCAGCCGGCGCGATCGACGAGGACATTCGCTACGGCGTCAACTTCGGTGGCCCGATCATTCGCGACCGGCTGTTCTTCTTCGGTGCCTACGAATACCAGGAAGCCGCCGCGGCGCAGGAAGTCGGCCCGACGGGCGCCGGCTACCCCAACGAGATCGCCGGCGTCACCGAGGCGCAGTTCGACGAGATCTCGCAGGTCCTGAGCGACGTCTACGGCATCGAGACCGGCCCGCTGGTCACCAGCCTGCCGTTCAAGAACGAGCGCTTCTTCGGCCGCCTCGACTGGCAGATCACCGACGATCACCGCGCCGAGCTGACCTACCAGCGGCTCGAGGAGTCCTCGACCCGAGCCGACGACTTCGCGACCAGCTCGTTCCCCAACCAGGTGACCGGCCTCAACACGTTCTACCTGAGCGGCACCGAGTCCAACTACTACTCGGGCCGCATCTACTCGAACTGGACCGACGAGTTCTCGACCGAGCTGCGCTACTCGCGCTCCGAGGTCACCGACCTGCAGAACCCGGTCGGCGGCGGCGAGGCGCAGGACGCGAACCCGATCCCGCGCATCCTCGTCGGGGTCGACAACGCCACCGACGGCGCGGTGCTCGCCGGCCCGGGCTTCTCGCGCTCGGCCAACGCGCTCGATACGCTGATCCAGCAGTTCTACGCGGTCGGCCGCTACGAGACCGGCGACCACTCGATCAAGGTCGGCGGGGAGATCAACAAGGCGCACGTCGCCAACCTGTTCGTGCAGGACGCGACCGGCACGCTGAGCTTCCGCAACGTCAACGATCTGCGCCAGGGCCTGCTGTCGCCCGGTAGCGACACCTTCCAGACCGAAAGCAACCTGGTGAACGGCGTCGCCGCCGGTGCGGTGGTCAACGCCACCCCGACCGGCGACATCGCGACCGCCACGGCCGACGTGAAGCGAACGATCTACTCGCTGTTCGTGCAGGACGACTGGCAGGCCACCGACCAGCTCCAGCTCGTGCTCGGCGCGCGCGCCGAGTTCTATTCGGGCAACGCGCCGACGGCCAACCCGAACTTCCTCGCGCGCTACGATTTCAGCAACGACACCGGGTTCGACGCGCTCAACCCGGTGATCCTGCCGCGCCTCGGCTTCACTTACGATTTCGACGATTTCGCGGTGTTCGGCGCGCCGCAGTTCCGCGGCGGCGCGGGGCTATTCTCGGGCGGCGATCCGCTGGTGTGGTTCGGCAACGCGTTCCAGAACAACGGCCAGCTGTTCGGGCAGGGCAACAGCCGCTCGACGGGTTGCCCGGCAGGCCAGATCGACGTGGTGGTCAACGGCGAGTTCACCGGCGTTCCGGCGTGCGCGGTCGCCGCTGCCAGCGCGCAGGGCGCCGCCGGTCTCGGCGACACCCAGGCGATCGATCCGGACATCAAGGTGCCGACCGTCGCGCGCCTGAACCTCGGCTTCCAGTCGGGGCTCGACTTCGCGCAGTCCGGCCTGTTCAGCGGCTGGAACCTCAACCTCGACTACATCTACAGCCACTACCGCAATCCCTACACGGTGTCCGACCTGTCGCAGGTTCCCGATCCGGCGCGGGGCCTCAACGGCTTCACGATCGACGGCCGCCCGATCCTGCGGGCGATCGATCCGACCCGCACCAACTGCAACGCGGTGTTCGAAGGCGCCGATCCGCGGCCGACGTACAGCAACGTCACCGCGGCCTGCTTCGGCACCAGCCGCGACGACGAGATCTTCCTGACCAACGCCGGCGGCTACGACAGCCACATCGCCTCGGTTATCCTGTCGAAGCAGTTCGACGGGCTGTTCACCGACGGCGGCTCGGGCTTCTTCTCGATGGGCTACTCGTACACCGACTCGCAGGACCGGCGGAACATGTACAACTCGACCGCCGGGTCGAACTACGACAACGCCGCCTACTTCGATCAGCAGGACCCGCCGGCGACGCGCGGCTTCTTCGGCAGCAAGCACAACATCACCGTGTCGGGCTCGCTCGGAGAGCAGTTCTTCGGTGACAACGACACCCGCCTGAGCTTCACTTTCGTGGCGCGGTCGGGCCGTCCGTACAGCCTCACGTTCGGCGGCAGCGGCATCTTCGCCGACAGCGCCTCGGGCAGCAACAACGCGCTGCTCTACATCCCGACCGGCATCAACGATCCGAACATCGCTCCGGTCGGCACCGGTGCCGGCCGTTCGAACCAGGCCGCGGTCGAGAACCTCGTGGCGCTGGCCAACTCGCTGTCGTGTGCCCGCGACTACATCGGCCAGACGATCGAGCGGAACACCTGCTCGAACGACTGGTACTACGACCTCGACCTGAGCCTGTCGCAGGAGCTCCCGGGGCCGGGCAGCTTCTTCGGCGTCGACGACAAGATCAAGCTGTTCGCGATGTTCGACAACTTCCTCAACTTCCTCGACAGCGACTGGAACGTGCAGCGCCGCCGCCAGTTCGCGGGGCTGCAGGACGTGGCCTCGCTGGCCTCGGGGAACAACGGGGTGGATTCGCAGGGCCGCTACGTGATCACCGGGTTCAACGCCCCGGTGAACGGCGTGCCGGACTTCGAGAACGACAACTTCGTCAACATGTCGTCGTCGCTCTGGCGCCTCAAGATCGGCATCAGCTACGCCTTCTGAGGCTGGCGACACGACAAAGGAAAAGATGGCGGCGTCCCTTGGGCGCCGCCATTTTTTTCGCCATAAGAACGGGATAAGGGGACCCGCTCATGCCTATCTCGTCGACGCGCCGCCTGCGCACGCTTGCCGCATCCACTTTCGCCGCGCTGACGCTCGCCGCCTGCGCCACGGTCCCCGCCGAGACCGCCGAGCGACCGACCGCTCCCGAGACGATCCAGATTCTCGGGCTCAACGACTTCCACGGCAACATCGAGCCGCCGCCGGGTCCGCAGACGTACTTCGTTGCCGGCGAGGAGCACAAGGACCAGCTCGGCGGCGCCGCGCGGCTCGGCGCGACGCTCGCGCAGCTGCGCCAGGGCCAGGCCAACACGATCACCGTCGCCGCCGGCGACCTGATCAGCGGCAGCCCGCTCGCCTCGGCCTACTTCCTCGACGAGCCGACGATCATGGCGCTCAACCGCCTCGGGCTCGGGCTGGCCTCGGTCGGCAACCACGAGTTCGACCGCGGCACGGTCGAGCTCAAGCGCGTGCAGAACGGCGGCTGCGAGAAGAACACGCTGCGCGAGCCGTGCCAGCTCGACCGGCCGTTCGAAGGCGCGAAGTTCACCTATCTCGCGGCCAACGTGTTCGACCAGCAGGGCCAAACGCTGTTCCCGGGCACGGCGATCCGCGAGTTCGGCGGGGTCAGGGTCGGCTTCATCGGCATGACGCTCAAGGACACCGGCATCCTCGTCTCGCCCGCCGGCACGCGCGGCTACCGCTTCGCCGACGAGGCCGAGACCGCCAACGTGCTCGCCGCCGAGCTGCGCGCGCAAGGCGCCGACGCGGTCGTGGTGCTGATCCACCAGGGCGGCGACGTGCGCCCGCTGTACAACACCGCGGGCTGCCCCGAGCTCTCGGGCGACATCCTGCCGATCCTCGACCGGCTCGATCCGGCGATCCGGCTGGTCGTGTCGGGCCACACGCACCAGGCCTACACCTGCCAGCGGCCCGCGTCGGATGGCTCGATGCGCACGCTGACCAGCGCCGGGCGCTACGGCTACTTCGTCACCGACATCCGCATGACGGTCGATCCGGCGACCGACCGGGTCGTGTCGATCACCGCCGAGAACAAGCCGGTGCTCGCGGGCGCCGGCGAGCAGGCCGACATCGCCGCGCTCGTCCAGCGCTATTCGGCGGCGACCGCGCCCGTCTCCGCGCGCGTGGTCGGCAAGCTCGACGGCTCGCTCGAGTGGGAAGGGCGCGACACCGATTCGCCGCTCGGCAACCTCGTCGCCGACGCCCAGCTCGCCGCCACGCGCGACGACGCCAGGGGCGGGGCGGACATCTCGTTCATCAACTCGGGCGGGGTGCGCACGCGCTTCACCCCGGCGGCCGACGGCTCGGTCACTTACGGCCAGATCTTCGCGCTGCAGCCGTTCGGCAACAGCCTCGTGGTGCTCGAGCTGTCGGGCGCCGATCTCAAGCGCCTGCTCGAGCAGCAGTTCGGCGATGCCAGCCCGGCCACGATCCGCCAGTCGCTGATGATCCCTTCGGCCGGGTTCACCTTCAGCTACGACCGCAGCCGCCCGGCGAGCGAGCGGATCACGGCAATGGCGCTCGATGGCAAGCCGATCGATCCCGCCGCGGCCTATCGCATCACGGTCAACAACTTCCTCGCCAGCGGCGGTGACGGGTTCTCGGTGCTGTCCGCGGCCCGCCCGGTGGCCGACGGCGGGCAGGACCTCGACGCGCTCGAAGCGTACATCGCCCGCGGCGTGCGCGTGCCGGCGACAGGGCGTGTGACCGACGCCACGCCGCGGAATTAGGGGCTTTTCACCACCGCTCGCCCGCCTATGGTGCCGCGCGAAGACCGGCCTCACGCCGGCTCGGGGGAGGGCGAGCGATGTCGATGGGCCGATCGTGGCGACTGGCCGCTGCCGGGCTTGCGGCCGTTGCGCTTGCGCCGCCCGCCGCCGCGCAGAGCGTCGATGCCGAGATCGCCGCGCTGACCTTGCGGGTCGAGCGGCTCGAGGGCACCCGCGCGGTCAAGAAGCTGCAGCGCGCGTTCGGGTTCTACGTCGACCGCGGGCTGTGGCAGGACGCGGCCGACCTGTTCGCCGACGACGGCACGATCGAGATCGGGGTCGACGGGGTCTACCAGGGCAAGGAGCGGATCCGCGAATACCTGCGCCGGCTGCACGGCGGGCAGGAAGGCCTGATCTACGGCCAGCTCAACGAATGGGTCACGCTGCAGCCGGCGATCACGGTCGCGGCGGACGGCGAGAGCGCCACCGCGCGCTGGCGCGATCTCGGCATGCTCGGCCAGTACAAGAAGCACGCCGAATGGCGCGACGGGATCTACGAGAACACTTACGTGCGCGAAGGCGGGGTGTGGAAGATCAAGTCGCTGCGGCTCACGGTCAACTTCGTGGCGCCGTTGGAGCGCGGCTGGGCGCGGCTGGCGCCGGGCGAGGGCGTCGCGCAGAGCGAGGCCTCGAAGGTCTTCCCGCCCGACCGCCCGCCGAGCAGCACTCCGGCGCCGTTCCCCGAGGTGCAGGTCCCGCCGTTCCAGGCGCCCAACCCGGTTACCGGCCGGCCTGTGCGGGAGGCCAACTGATGCGCGCCTTCAAGCTCAGCCTTGCCCTCGCTCTGGCGCTGGTGCCCGCAGCGGCACTGGCCCAGCAATCGCCCGAAGCCCGCCTCGCCGCCTACCGCGAGCGGGTCGAGCGGCTCGAGGACGCCGACGCGATCGAGACGCTCCAGGCGACCTACGGCTACTACTTCGACAAGGGCCTGTGGGACGACGCGGCCGACCTGTTCACGACGGACGGCACGTTCGAATACGGCCAGATGGGAGTCTACGTCGGCAAGGAGCGAATCCGCCGCGCGCTGCTGCTGTTCGGGCCGGAAGGGCTAGGCCGCGGCTATCTCAACAACCACATGCT
>DATDLP010000073.1:0-5735 GCA_036519255.1 Croceibacterium sp. | reverse complement strand
CTCGAGCGTGCGTGCCGCTTGCCGGTCGATCGCGTCAACGCGCAGCACATACCAGCCGAGCCCGCCGCGCGCCGGGGCCGCGAGCGCGCCCGACTGCGCGGCAAAGGCGGCCTGGGCCACGGCAGCCGAGGCGCCGGTGGTGAACTCGGCTTGCGTGACCGGGCCGACCGAGGCGGTGGCCAGGCCCTTCTCGCGCGCAGCCACGTCGAGCGCCTTGCCGCCGCGCACTTCGTTCACGATCGCCTGGGCAGCGGCCTGCGTCGGCGCGACGAGCTGGGTGAAGCTGCGGCGCTCGATCGCGGCGTAGTCGGCCCGGTCGCGCTGGTAGCGTTGCTGGATCTGCGCTGCAGTGGGTGCCGGCAGCTCGCCCAGCGCTTCCTCGCCGAAGCTGGCGAAGCGGATCACCCGCCGTTCCGGCCGGACGAAGCGGGCGCTGGCCTCGCGATAGAACGCCTGGAGCTGGGCATCGGTCGGCGCGGCGGTTGGCGCGAACGCAGCGCTCGGCAGCAGCGCCATCGCGCCTTCGCGCCGCTCGCGCAGCAGCGCGGCGTAGCGCTGGCCGAAGCTCTGCGGCATCACAGGCGAGAACGAGATCGGTGTGAGCGCTTGGCGCGCCAGCAGCCCCATCTCGAGATCGTTGCGCAACGAGGCTTCGGTCAGCCCGCGCTGGGCCAGCGCGCCGCGGAACGCGGTTTCGTCGAAGCTGCCGTCGGGGCCGCGAAACGCGGCGATCTGGCGCACCTCGCTGTCGACCAGCCGCTTGCCCGCGCGCATGCCGAAAGTGCGGGCGAATTCGGCTAGGGCGGTACGCTGAAGAAGCTGCTCGATGACCCGGTCGAAACCGCCCTGCGTGACGAACACCTGCATCGTCATCGTGGGGTTGGACTGGCGCTGCTGGTCGAGGGCGTTGGTGACGCTCGTCGACAGCTCGGCGGCATCGATCCGCTCGTCGCCGACGACCGCGACACGGTCGCCGCCCGAAACGCCGCCGAACACGCTGGTGTTGGCAACGTCCGAGCTGGCGAAGGCGATCGCGATCACCACGAGGAACCCGAGCGTGAACACGACGCCGAGCTTGGACTTGAAGAAGTTGCGGAACATCTGGAGCATGAAAGGACGAATCTCGCAGCGTAAGCATGGGCGCGCCGGGCCCGGATCTGGCCGGGCCCGGCGCGTTTCGAACCGGCGCTTTATCCCGCATGCGGCCTTGCCGCAACAGTCGAGCGGCCAATCTCCAGGGCCCGGCAATTGCGGTTTTGACATCGCCGGTGCGGCGGACTAGCGGGCTTCGCACTTCGGGCTCCGAGCGCCCGCTACCTCTTGAAATCAAGCAACCAGGAAGGTCTGATGGCCCAGCGCCCCTATATCGTCGGCAACTGGAAGATGCATGGCACCCGTGCCATGCTGTCGGAAGCGCGCGCGATCGACCGCGCCGCCGAGCGCCTGCTCAAGGCCGAGGTCGCGCTTGCCCCGCCCTTCACGCTGATCCACGCGACGCGCAAAGAAGCCGGCCTGATCGGCGTCGGCGCGCAGGATTGCCACGCAGCCGAGGGCGGCGCGCACACCGGCGACATATCCGCGGCGATGATCAAGGACGCCGGTGCCGGCTTCGTCATCGTCGGCCACAGCGAACGCCGCGCCGATCACGGCGAGAGCGACGCCGACGTCAGGGCCAAGGCCGAGTGCGCGCAGGCGGTCGGGCTGAGCACGATCGTCTGCGTCGGCGAGACCGAGGCGCAGCGCGACGCGGGCGAAGCCGAGGCAGTGGTCGCGGCGCAGCTCGACGGTTCGCTGCCGCGTGGCGACCACGCGGCCGAGAAGCTCAGCGTGGCTTACGAGCCGGTCTGGGCGATCGGCACCGGCCGCACGCCCACGCTCGAGGACGTCGGGGCGATGCACCGCTCGATCCGCGCGCGGCTCGGCGAAATCTACGGCGAGGCAGGGGCGCAGGTGCGCATCCTTTATGGCGGTTCGGTCAAGCCCGAGAATGCCGCCGAGCTGCTCGGTGTGGACGAGGTAGGGGGCGCACTGGTCGGCGGCGCCAGCCTGACCGCCGAGAGCTTCCTCGGCATCATCGTGGCCGCCACCGAGCTGGGCGAGAGCTGACGACAGCTTGCCCTGACGGGGACCAGCGCCTACATGCCCGGACAAGCATAGCCAGAGAGTACGAATGCCACTTTTCCTTTTCCTCACCGTCGTCCAGGCGATCGTCGCAGCGGCGCTGGTCGGCGTGGTCCTGATGCAGCGCTCGGAAGGCGGCGGTCTCGGCATCGGCGGCGGCGGCAGCCCCGGCGGGCTGATGAACGCGCGCGGCGCGGCCGACTTCCTCACCCGCACCACCAAGTGGCTGGCCGTGACCTTCGTGGTTCTGGCGATCGTGCTCGCGGCAGTGGCAGTCGACACCACCTCGGGCGGCGAGGTCGACGAGACGCTTGATCGCACGGTCGCACCGGCGGCGGACCCGCTGGCCCCCGCGGCACCGCAGGGCGGCGATCTCAACGCACCGGTGGTCGACGCTCCGGCCCCGGCGGCAGGTGCGACCGCCCCGGCGGACGACCCGCTCGCGGGCGTTGCCGAGTAGGGCTCGGAGCCCCCAGCCACTTCCGCCCCGGACCAGGTCCGGGGCGTCGTGTCCTTTTCCCGGCAGCCGGGAAGATGGCGTCGCGCAACCCTGATCCCTCCTTCATAGCGGGGAGGCAAAGTCTGCAGCCATCGTACGATTGGCGGCACTTGGACAGGGGCTGGCGTTCTATGCTGTGAAATTCGCCGGATCGGCCCTTGCGCCGAATCCGTTGCGACGCTTAAGGCTCGTCTCCCATGGCGCGGTATATTTTCATCACCGGCGGCGTGGTTTCCTCGCTTGGCAAAGGCTTGATGGCTGCGAGCCTCGCGGCGCTGTTGCAGGCGCGCGGCTACAAAGTCCGCATTCGCAAGTTCGACCCCTATCTGATCGTCGATCCGGGGACGATGAGCCCCTATCAGCACGGCGAGGTCTACGTCACCGACGACGGCGCGGAGACCGACCTCGACCTCGGCCACTACGAGCGCTTCACCGGCGTTTCCGCCCGCCAGGCCGACAACGTCACCTCGGGCCGGATCTACCAGACGATCATCCAGAAGGAGCGGCGCGGCGATTATCTCGGCGCCACCGTGCAGGTGATCCCGCACGTGACCGACGCGATCAAGGAATTCGCGCTGGCCGAGCCCGACGACCTCGATTTCATCCTGTGCGAGATCGGCGGCACGGTCGGCGACATCGAGAGCCTGCCGTTCATCGAGGCGATCCGCCAGCTGAGGAACGAGCTCGGCCGCGAGCAGACCTGCGCCATCCACGTGACGCTGGTGCCTTACGTTTCCGCTGCCGGCGAGCTGAAGACCAAGCCGACGCAGCACTCGGTGCGCGAGCTGACCAGTCTCGGCGTGCAGCCCGATCTGCTGCTGTGCCGCTGCGAGCACCCGCTGCCGGCGGGCGAGCGGGCCAAGATCGCGCTGTTCTGCAACGTGCGGCCCGAGGCCGTGATCCAAGCGCTCGACGCGTCGAGCATCTACGCGGTGCCGTTGCAGTACCACGCCGAGGGCCTCGACGAGCAGGTCCTGCTTCATTTCGGGCTCGACAGCCCGGCGCCCGACCTCTCGCGCTGGGCCGACATCGTCGACCGCTACGAGAACCCCGAGGGCGAGGTGACGATCGCGGTGGTCGGCAAGTACGTCGGCCTGCCCGACGCCTACAAATCGCTCAACGAGGCGCTGGTCCACGGCGGCATGGCCAACCGCGTGCGCGTCAACATCAAGTGGATCGACGCCGAGATCTTCGAGCAGGACGACGCCGAGATCGCCGCGCAGCTCGAGCCGATGAACGCGATCCTCGTGCCCGGCGGCTTCGGCACGCGCGGTTCGGAAGGCAAGATCGCCAGCGTGCGCTTCGCGCGCGAGCGCAAGGTGCCGTTTTTCGGCATCTGCCTCGGGATGCAGATGGCCTGCATCGAAGGCGCGCGGAACACCGCCGGGATTGGCAATGCTTCGTCGAGCGAGTTCGGCGAGACTCCCGAACCGGTGGTCGGAATCATCACCGAATGGATGAGCGCCGAAGGCCTGCAGCAGCGTTCGGCCGAGGGCGATCTCGGTGGGACGATGCGGCTCGGGGCCTACGAGGCGGTGCTTTCGGGCAACAGCCACGTCTCGACGATCTACGGCGGGTCGACCAGCATCTCCGAGCGTCACCGGCACCGCTACGAGGTCAACGCGGCCTACCGCGATCCGCTCGAGCAGGGCGGGCTGGTGTTCTCGGGCATGTCGCCCGACGGCCTGCTGCCCGAGATCGTCGAGCGGCCCGACCACCCGTGGTTCGTCGGCGTGCAGTTCCACCCGGAGCTCAAGAGCCGCCCGTTCGAGCCGCACCCGCTGTTCGCCGGGTTTATCGCCGCTGCCGTGCGACAGTCGCGCCTGGTTTGAGATCCCGGCCAGCCCCGGGAGCGCCGGGTCGTGGCTTTTTGGCGTCCAACGCAGAATCCGCTTGCCTAGGCGGGGCGGCAAGTCGTAGCCGAACGTGTGGGTCGCAACGCGAGCCCCGCCCGGTAACAGGGCGAGGCGGGCGAAACGGCCTTCACAAGAGCTTTTCTTGACCGGCCGCGCGCGGTTGCGGTGCGCAGGGGCACAGAGTGCCGCCCGGCGTCCGGTTCGGTCTTGCCGCTTCGATCTGGCCGTCTTTTGCGACCCGGACGGCCACTTTGGGGGGCAGGTCGGCGCACCTGCGCCGAGGGGGCGGAACCCGCAAGGGATCCGCCCCCGAAACGTTCTGCGACAGCGTCGGGATCAGGCCGCGTCGGCCTGCTTGGTCTCGACGATCTCGAGCGTCGGCTGTCCGCCGATCGCGACCTTCTTCGGCTTCATGGCCTCGGGCACCTCGCGCACGAGGTCGATCACCAGCAGGCCGTCGGCCAGGTCGGCGCGCTCGACGCGAACGAAATCGGCCAGCTCGAAGCGGCGCTCGAACCCGCGGTTGGCGATGCCGACGTGGACCATCTCGCCTTCGACGGTTTCGTCGCGCTTGCGGCCCTGGATCGTCAGCAGGTTCTGCTGTGCGGTGATGTCGAGGTCCTCGGACCGGAAGCCGGCCACCGCCAGCGTCACGCGGTATGAATCCTCGCCGCGGCGCTCGATGTTGAACGGGGGATAGTTGTCGCTGCCGTTGCCCCGGACCTGGTTTTCCAGCAGGTCGAACAGGCGGTCGAAACCGACGGTGGAACGGCGATAGGGGGAGAAATCGAACCGGTTCATCGAAACAAATCCTCTTTAGAGCAATTTGAACTGTGCGGGAGCCCGCGCTTGCGGCACTCCGGCCACAACGCCCTCGCGGCGCGCTGCGGCAGGTGTTAGATATTTCGCCCGCGGTGCGTTTCAAGGGCTCTGCAAGCCGCTGTTCATGAAGGATTTCGCGTGAGCAACCAGCCGAAGATCGAGATCTACACCAAGATCTATTGCGGGTACTGCTACCGGGCCAAGCACCTGCTCGAATCCAAGGGAGTGGAGTACGTCGAGTACGACATCACGCTGGGCGGGGCGAAGCGCAAGGAGATGCTCGAGCGCAAGCCCGATGCCGTGACCGTGCCGCAGGTGTTCATCGACGGCCGGGCGATCGGCGGCTCGGACGACCTCGCGCGGCTCGATCGCGAAGGCAAGCTGGACAGCCTGCTCGGGCTCTGACACCAGCGGGGAATGCCGACGCGCATCGCTCT
>DATDLP010000072.1:0-2635 GCA_036519255.1 Croceibacterium sp. | reverse complement strand
GCAGAGCTGCCGCGCGGCGGCGATCGGGTTCCACCTCACGGTGGCGCGGGTCGGGGTGATCACGATGGTGTTCTTCGGCGGCACGCTGATGAACCTCGGCGACGGCAGCTTCTGGTTCTACTTCGGCACGATGGCGGCGATCTCGCTGCTGATGTTCGTCGCGGTGCCGGTGGTCGACCGCCATCTCGAGCCGCTCAAGCGCGCCCCCGCGGCGGCTTGAGCGGAGCCTCGGCGCGTGTGACACCGAACGGCCCGTTGCAGCCTGCGAGCAGCATATGGCCCAAAGGCCCGCTGGCGAACCGGCGGGCGGGCGGATAGACCGGGGGCATGCCAGCAAGAGTCGCGCTCGTCCGGACGGCAATCGTCGCCGTCTGCCTGTTCACGCTTTCGGCCGCCGCCGAACCGGCCTTCGTCGAGGTCAGCGTCGCCGGCCAGCGTAGCGACCGCGGGATGCTGCGCGCGTGCCTCACGCGTGATCCCGCGCATTTTCCCGAATGCGAAGGCGATCCGGCTGCGGTCAGTGCCAGCTTTGCGGCCAGCGAACGCGCCTTTCGCATCGGGCCCGTGCCGCAGGGCACCTGGGCGCTGGCCGTGTTCCACGACGAGAACGGCAACGGCAGGCTCGACACCCTGCTCGGCGTCCCCCGCGAGGGGTTCGCGTTCTCGCGCAATCCGCCGCTCAGGCTCGGCCCGCCCGAATTCGACCAGGCGAGCGTGACGATCGCCGATCACGACGTCGAGGCGCCGGTACGGCTGCGGTACCTGCTTTAGTCCAGATGGCCTCGCGCGTCGCGGCACCATAGAGTCGCCGGCCGAGAGAGAGGTCGAGCAGCGCGATGACGATGTCGGGTCCGAACAGCAGCGCCCGCCCCGCCGCGCAAGTGGTGCTGGCCGCGCCGCGCGGGTTCTGCGCCGGTGTACGGCGCGCGATCGACACGGTCACCGATGCGCTGGCCGAGCACGGCCCGCCGGTCTACGTCCGCCGCGCGATCGTGCACAACCTGGCGGTGGTGCGCGAGCTCGAGCGGCTCGGCGCGGTGTTCGTCGAGGAGATCGACGAGGTCCCGCCCGGCGCGGTGATCGTGCTGTCGGCCCATGGCGTCACACCTGCGGTGGCACAGGCAGCACGCGGGCGTGGCGCGACGGTGTACGACGCCATGTGCCCGCTGGTGGCAAAAGTGCATCGCGAGGTCGCGCGTCACCATGACGCCGGGCGCCACGTCGTGCTGATCGGCCACGAGGGCCATCCCGAGATCGTCGGCACGCTCGGCCAGGTGCCGGACGGCAGCGCGACGCTCGTGCGCACCCCGGCGGACGTGGCCGCACTGCCGTTCGAGGCTGGCGCGCCGCTCGCGTTCGCCGTGCAGACCACGTTCTCGGTCGACGAAGCCGCGCAGGTGGTGAGCGCGCTGCAGGTGCGGTTCGGCAACCTCGCCGCGCCCCCGGCAAGCGACATCTGCTACGCGACCCAGAACCGCCAGGCCGCCGTGCGGGCGATTTCCGAGCGCGCCGATGCAGTGGTCGTGGTCGGCGCGGCGTTCTCCTCGAACGCCACGCGGCTCGGCGAGGTCGCCCGCGAGCGCTGCCGGGCGGTCCAGCTGGTCGCCGACGGCGATGCGCTGGACTGGGCGCTGCTGCCGGCACGCGGCGGCGTGATCGGCCTGACCGCGGCGGCCTCGACCCCGGAGGCCAGCGTGCGCGACGTGGTCCGGGCGCTGCGCGGCCGGTACCGGGTCACGCTAACCGAGCATCGTTCGGCGACCGAGACCAGGCGATTCGGCAAAGTGAAGGTCGGCGGCGCCGGTCAGCCCCGCGCGGCGGCCTGATCGGCCGCGCCGAGCCCGGCCTCGACCCCGACGCGAATCGCATCGGCCGAGGTGGCGCAGCCCAGCCGGGCGAGCAGCGCGGCGCGGTGCATCTTGACCGTCTTCTCGTCGATCCCGAGCAGCGCGCCGATCTGCTTGTTGCGCAGCCCGGCGACGAGATGCTCGATCACCTGCCGCTGGCGCGGCGTGAGGGCGTCCACGCGGGCGCGAGCGGCGGCATGCCTGTCGCCTGGTGAAGCGGCATCGCCGAGGTCCATCTGCGATCCGACGAAGAACCGCGGCCGCTGCGCGGCGTCGAGGATCGGCGCGATCATGACCGCGTTGCGAAACGCGCTGCCGTCCTTGCGATAATTGAGCACCTCGACGATCGCCGCGCGCGGCGCAGTCTGCGCGGCGCGCAAGGCCGCGCGCGCCTCGCCGCTGGTCCCCGGCCCGGCGAGGAACCGGCAATTGCGCCCAAGGATCTCTTCGCGAGCGTAGCCTGTCAGGCGCTCGAACGCGGTGTTGACCGCGACGATCGGATTGTCAGGCTGCCGGGGATCGGTGACGACCGTGGCGATCGGGGTCAGCTCGATCGATTCGCCAAGCTGGCCCAGATCGACCACCGCCGGAGAAGTGCGCTGCTGCGGGTCCACCGGGCGGGCGTACCATGCAGCACGGCGGCGCGCGAGCAGGACCCGGCGAGGAACCGCGCCACGCGCGTTCCTGTCGATGAACCTGAGCCCGCCGCCGGTCGCTCGGGACGTCCCATCCCGGCGGCCCCGCATGGCCCTTGTCGCGCCGACCATGAACACCGCCACCGGGCGCCC
>DATDLP010000071.1:0-6456 GCA_036519255.1 Croceibacterium sp. | reverse complement strand
GCTACGGCCCGGCGTGGTTCGTCCCGCCCGAACGGCTACGCGCGTTCCAGGAGGCGCTGGCCGCGCTCGACGAGAGCACGCTGCGCGGCCGCTACGATCCCGACGCGATGGCGCGCGAGCAGGTCTACCTCGGCGAGATGTACCAAAGGGAAGGCGGCGGCGGGTTCGAGTTCCTGCTCGATCGTGTCGACGCGTTGCGCGAATTCGCCGTCCGCGGCGCCGCGGCGGGTAAAGGCGCCTTCGCGGTCATCACCTGACACCTGCTCCGCATCGCGGATAAAACGCCGGTGCGTTGCGTTGTGTCGACGATGACCGACGCCCCTCCGCCCCGCAAGGGCATGCCCTCGCCCAAGCTCGACGAGGGCGAATTCCGCGCCCGCTACCTCGAGCAGTTCGCCGACCCGGCGTTCGATCCGATGCGGGCGCAGCTCGACGCGATCGCCGGGATCGCGTGGGACGGCTACGCCGAGAGCCGCAAGGCGCCGCGCACGCGCAAGGCGGGGCCCGAATTCGCCGATCCGGCATACGACCTCTCGACCGAGTGGCTCACCGCGCGCGAGGCGATCCTCGCGGCGCAGCGCGAGCACGACGACCCGGCCGAGCCGCCCTGCATCCTGATCGTCAACTGCAGCCCGCGCAGCGAGCACACCTGCCCCGGCGAGATGTCGAAGAGCTGGCGGCTGCTAGAAATCGCGCGGGAGATCTGCGGCGTGGACGGCGCGCTGGTGCGGGTGCTCGACCTGTCGCGGCTGGCCTCGGAGTACGGCCGCCGCATCCATCCGTGCAAGGCGTGCTACTCGACTGCCGCGGCGCTGTGCCACTGGCCGTGCTCCTGCTACCCGAACCACGCGCTCGGCCAGGTGCAGGACTGGATGAACGAGATCTACCCGCTGTGGGTGCGCGCGCACGGGATCATGCTGATCACCCCGGTGCACTGGTACTCGCCGACCTCGCCGCTCAAGCTGATGATGGACCGGCTGGTCTGCGCCGACGGCGGCAATCCCGACCCGACAAGCACCCACGGCAAGGATGCCGCGAAGGCGAAGGCGCTCGAGCTCGCCGACTGGCCCTACCCGCGCCATCTCGAGGGGCGGGTGTTCTCGGTCGTGGTGCACGGCGACGTCGAGGGGGCTGAGAACGTCCGCCGATCGCTTGCCGACTGGCTGCGCTTCATGAAGCTAAAGCCCGCGGGCCCGACCGCCGAGCTGGACCGCTACATCGGCTACTGGAAGCCCTACGCGACGAGCCACGAGGAGCTCGATGCCGACCGCGACGTGCAGGAGGAAGTCCGCAACGCCGCGCGCACGCTGCTGCGCGCGGTGCAGGAGCAGCGCAAGGGTCGGCTGATCGACGCCGGCGAGGGACTCGAGCAGGTGCGGCAGAAATAGCCGCGCACGGTATGGAAAGCTGCGCATTTGCCGCCTAAGTGAGCCGCGTTTTCCCGGTTCCGAGGACTGCATGCCTGACCAGACCTACGACTACGACGTCCTCGTCATCGGCGCCGGCCCCGGCGGCTACGTCGCCGCGATCCGCGCCGCCCAGCTCGGCCTGAAGACCGCCTGCGCCGAAAGCCGCGAGACGCTCGGCGGGACCTGCCTCAACGTCGGCTGCATCCCGTCGAAGGCGATGCTGCACGCTTCCGAGTACTTCGAGGCCGCCGCCGGCGGCGCGATGGCCAAGATGGGCATCGAGGTCGCGCCGACGCTCAACCTCGCGGCGATGCACAGCCAGCGGCTCGACGCGGTCAAGCAGCTCACCGGCGGGATCGAGTTCCTGTTCAAGAAGAACAAGGTCGACTGGAAGAAGGGTCGCGCGAGCTTCGTCGACGCGCACACCGTCAAGGTCGGCGACGAAACCGTGACTGCGACAAATGTCGTCATCGCCACCGGCTCGTCGGTCACCCCGCTGCCGGGGGTCGAGGTCGACAACGCCAAGGGGATCGTGGTCGATTCCACCGGCGCGCTCGAGCTGGCCGCGGTGCCGAAGAAGCTCGTGGTCATCGGCGGCGGGGTGATCGGGCTCGAGCTCGGCTCGGTCTGGCGCCGGCTCGGGGCCGAGGTCGTGGTGGTCGAGTTCCTCGACGCGCTGCTGCCGGGCATGGACGGCGAGGTGCGCAAGGAAGCCGCGAAGCTGTTCAAGAAGCAGGGCATGGAGCTGCGCCTGTCGACCAAGGTCACCGGCGTGACGGTCAAGGGCAAGAAGGCGACGCTGACGCTCGAACCTGCGGCCGGTGGCGCGAGCGAAACGCTCGAGGCCGACTGCGTTCTGGTCTCGATTGGGCGCCGCCCGAACACCGAAGGCCTCGGCCTCGAGACCATCGGCCTCGAACTCAACAAGCGCGGCCAGATCGAGACCGACCACGACTTCCGCACCAAGGTCGACGGAGTCTGGGCAATCGGCGACGTGATTCCCGGCCCGATGCTCGCGCACAAGGCCGAGGACGAGGGCATCGCGGTGGCCGAGAACATCGCCGGGCAGACCGGGATCGTGAACCACGCGGTGATCCCGAGCGTGGTCTACACGATGCCCGAGATCGCGGGCGTCGGCCTGACCGAGGAGCAGGCGAAGGAGAAGGGCGAGGTCAAGGTCGGGAAGTTCCCGATGCTCGCCAACTCGCGCGCCAAGACCAACCACGAGCCCGACGGCTTCGTGAAGGTGATCGCCGACGCCGCGACCGACCGCGTGCTCGGGGTATGGATCGTCGCCTCGGTCGCGGGCACGATGGTCGCCCAGGCGGCGCAGGCGATGGAGTTCGGCGCCACCAGCGAAGACATCGCCTACACCTGCCACGCGCACCCGACGCACTCCGAGGCGCTCAAGGAGGCGGCGATGGCGGTGACCGGCAAGCCGATTCATATGTGATGGGGCTGCGTCCGTTCCACCTCGCCTTCCCGGTCCACGACCTCGAAGCCGCGCGCGCGTTCTGGGGCGGGACGATCGGCTGCCCCGAAGGCCGCAGCTCCGACGAGTGGATCGACTTCGACTTCTACGGCCACCAGATCGTCGCACACCTCGCGCCTGGGGCCGTGCCGGCGGCGAGCAATGCGGTCGACGGGCACGAGGTGCCGGTGCCCCACTTCGGCATCGTGCTGACGCTGGACGACTGGCAGGACCTCGCCGACCGGCTGACCGCCTCGGGCACCGAGTTCGCGATCGCACCCTACATCCGCTTCAAGGGCGAGCCGGGCGAGCAGGCGACGATGTTCTTCCGCGACCCTTCGGGCAACGCGATCGAGATGAAAGCCTTCGCCGATCTCGGGCAGTTGTTCGCCAAGGACTGAACCCCTGCGACAAGCGTCGAGGCGCCTGACGAGGAGACTGCCATGTCGATCGCAACGCTCGCAGCGCTGGTCCTCGCGGCCGCCGTGTCCGCTGGCGCGGCGGTTCCTCCCGCGGACGAGGTTTCGATCACCGCGACCACGGCCTCCGACGGCACCCAGGTGCTCGTCCATGAAACCGAGGTAGCGGCACCGGTGACGCAGGTGTGGGAGGCGATCTCAACTGCACGCGGCTGGACCACCTGGGCCGTGCCGGTGGCGTGGCTCGAGGGCGACCTCATCGAAACCAGCTACACGCCCGGCGCAGCGCCGGGCGACCCGTCGACAATCCAGCAGCAGATCCTCGCGCGCGAGCCGGGCCGCCGGCTCGTGTTCCGCACGATCAAGGCGCCGGAAGGCTTCCCGCATTTCGATGCCTACCGCCAAGTCGTCGTGACGATCGAGCTCGAAACCCTGGGCGAGACCGCGACCCGCGTGCGGCTGACCAGCACCGGCTATCCCGACAGCGAGGCAGGCCGCACGCTCGCCGGGTTCTTCCGCGACGGCAATCGCTCCACGCTCGAGCAACTGCGCCAGCGGTTCGTTTCCGGCCCGATCGACTGGAGCACCGCGCTGGGCGATTGACCCGCAGCGCGAACTTGCTAGGGCGCCGCGCGTGAGCACGACCGCCCTCCGCACTCAAACCATGGCCCGCCAACAGGCGGCAGCACGGGTGCGCGCACGGACGGTCGGCGGGTAGCACCCGCCTCACGCCTCCGCCGCACCCGGCCCTTCCGGCCGGGGCAGGCATCGGTCGGACCCTCCACAACAGGACGACCGCAATGACCCTGACCGAAGCCGATATCGCGCGCATCGCCGCCGGCGTGCTCGACCGCACGAATCCTTACGCAGAGTGGACCCATGCCGCGCATTTCACCGCCGCGCTGTGGCTGCTGCGCCATCCGCAGGTGCTGCGCCGCCACGGCGGCATGGAGCCGGTGATCCGCCGCTACAACGAGGCCGTCGGCGTGCCCAACACCGAGACCCGCGGTTACCACGCGACAATCACCGAAGCCTCGCTGCGCGCCTCGGCGCACGCGCTGGCCGCAGCCGGTGCCGATGCCCCGCTGGCGCCGATCCTCGTCGCGCTGCTCGCTTCCCCGCTCGGCCAGTCGCGCTGGCTGCTCGCGCACTGGAGCGAGCCGCGGCTGATGAGCGTCGAGGCACGGTGCGGCTGGCTGGAACCCGATCTCGCGCCGCTGGCCTATCCACCGCTGGCGCCGGGGCTCGTCGCGGGGTAACTCCGCGCCATGGCAGGCCCCCGCATCATGCAGCGCTTCGCGCGCTGGCACATCTGGCTGGGCTGGCTGGTCGGCTTCCCGATCCTGATGTGGACGCTGACCGGGCTGGTCATGGTCGCGCGGCCGATCGAGGAGGTGCGCGGCGACCACTTGCGCGCGCCGCATGCGGCGATCGATCCGGCGCAGTTGCGCTTCCCCGCAACCATCGGCGAACCGATCCACGAGGCCCGGCTGGTCGCGCAGCCCGACGGCCCGGCGTGGATCGTCACTGCCGCCGATGGCACGCGCTGGCGCTATTCGGCGCGCTACGGCACCGCGACCCCGCCGGTGGTCGAGGACGAAGCCCGCCGGATCGCCGCCGCAGCCTATGCCGGCAAGGCACGGCTCGAAGGCGTGACGTACTTCCCGGCGGGCGAAGCGCCGACCGAGGCCCGCAGCGCGGGCGCCGTGTGGCAGGCGCGCTTCGCCGACGAGACGCATGTCTACATCGACGACGCGACCGGCGAGGTGCTCGCGCTGCGCACGGGACAGTGGCGGCTCTACGACGTGATGTGGGGTCTGCACATCATGGACCTGCAGACCCGCGAGAACGCGCACCACCCAATTCTGATCCTGTTCGCCGCGCTGGCCACGATCGGCGCCGGCCTTGGCTGCGCGCTGCTGTTCCGCCGCAGGAAAGCGCGGGTCCGCGCATGACCCCCGCCCCTGTCACCGAGTTGCTCACCCTGCCCCCGTGGCTCGACCTTGCCGGCATCGCCGTGTTCGCACTCAGCGGCGCGGCGCTCGCCACGCGGCTGCGCATGACGATGGTCACGGTGATCTTCTTCGCGCTGGTCACCGGCGTCGGCGGCGGCTCGGTCCGCGATCTGCTGATCGGCGCGCCGGTGTTCTGGGTGCGCGATCCGTGGGTCGCGCCCGTGATCGTGCTCACCGCGCTGCTCGCGTGGTACACCCCCAGCCGCTGGTGGGAAGGCCGCCTGCTCGACTGGGCCGACGCGGCCGGCCTCGCCGCCTACTCGGTGCTCGGCACGGCCAAGGCGCTGTTCTACGGCGTCGAGACCGTGCCGGCGATCATGATGGGCGTGATCACCGGCTGCGTCGGCGGCATTATCCGCGACGTGCTCGCCGGCCGGCCGTCGATCCTGATGCGGCCGGAGCTCTACGTCACCGCCGCAGCGCTCGCTGCCGCTTTGTGCGCGATCGGAACGCTGGCCGGCCTGCCTCCAGGCGTGGTGTGGACGATTTCCGCGCTCGCCGGTTTCGGCCTGCGCGGCGCGGCGCTGTACTGGAAGATCGAGCTGCCCGCGTATTCGCGCGAGCGGGAACAGTAGGAAATCCTCCCGAGACAAGCTCGGGTGGATCTTATTCCCCCGACTGCGCCAGCGCGTAGCGGCCGTCGTCACTGTCCACCGCCTGCTTCTGAACGGTGTTGAACGTGCCGCCCTGGTCCACCGGCGCCTCGTAGCTGGCGCTGTAATCGCCGGCCTCGACGTCGGTCACTCGCCCGGCACCATCGATCCAGCACGAGTACGGGGTGCCTTCCTCGAGCTCGCCCGCGACATACCAGCCCTCGCCCGAGCGCGAGGCGCGGTCGACGCTGCCGACCGCCCCGCGTCCGGCCTCGACCTCGGCGACGCACGTGTCGACCGCCTGGGACATGCCGCTGGTATAGCGGTCCACCCGTGCGGGCTCCTGGTAGCTGGCCTCGGGCTCGGGCCAGGGTTCGGGCTCCTGATAGACCGGCTCGCGGTGATTGCCGCTGCCGGCGATCGCGCTGATGGCCGCGATACCGCCCAGGATCAGGACCCCGGCGAGGATGTCGTCGCCATCGATGTCCCAATCGTCGTCATCCCACCCGCCGTGATGCCCGCGGTGTCCACGCCCCTCGGCGTTGAGAG
>DATDLP010000070.1:0-8117 GCA_036519255.1 Croceibacterium sp. | reverse complement strand
CGATGTACATCGACACCAGCTTCTACGACCAGATGCAGCAGCAGCTCGGCACCGGCCCGGGCGACTTCGCGCGGTATTACGTGGTGGCGCACGAGTACGGCCATCACATCCAGAACCTGACCGGCATCGCCGGGCAGATTGCGAGCGCGCAGCAGCAGAACCCGAGCCAGGCCAACGCGCTGTCGGTGCTGCTCGAGCTGCAGGCCGATTGCTATGCCGGCGTGTGGGCGGGCAAGAACCGCAACCTGATCGAGCCCGGCGACTTCGAGGAAGGGATGCAGGCGGCGAGCGCGATCGGCGACGACAAGCTCACCGGCGGGCGGGTCAGTTCCGAGAACTTCACCCACGGCACGAGCGAGCAGAGGATGCAGGCGCTGCGGCTGGGGATGGAGAGCGGCGACGACACCCAGTGCGACCGGATCGTCGAAGCGGGCTGACGCGAAAGCCCCCTCCTCGCACGAGGAGGGGGGCTCCGCTGGAGCGGGACGCGTGAGGGCTAGACTGCTTCCGCCTCGGTCCGGCCGACCCGCGACCCGTCGACGTTGCGCGTGGCATACATGACCCCGGCGAGCGCGAGGAACAGCAGCACCGAGCCGATCACCAGGCTGAGCGCCTCGAGGCTGAGCAGCACGTAGATCAGTGCGTAGAGCCCGACGAGCAGCGCGCCGATGAACCCCGCGCGCTTGCGGCTCCTGAGCACCGCGGCGCTGTAGGCGGTCAGCAGGCCGATCACCGCGGCGCTCGCCACGACGTAGGCCCAGGCGAAGCCGATCACCTCGGCGAAGGCGAGCAGCAGCACGAAGAACAGCACCAGGCCGGCGCCGGTCAGCAGGTACTCGGCGGTCGCCACGCGCGCGCCGCCGACCACGTCGAACATGAAGAACGCGAGGAAGGTGAAGCCGATGAACAGGAAGCCGTACTTCACGCTGCGATCGACCTGGCTGTAGAGGTCGACCGGCTCGATCAGGCCGATCGTGGCGGCCTGCGAGACACCGCCCTGCCCGCCGTCGACGGCAGCGACCGGAGGAACGCTCGCGTCTCCCAGCATGTCGAACACCGGCGGACCGGGATCGGCCGTCATCGCCAGCGCTTGGCCGAGCGCGAGATTGGGCACGCCGTAGCGCGCGGGGAAACCCTTGTCCGAAACGGTCTTGTGCTCGGGCAGGAAGCTGCCGCCGAAGCTCGGGTGCGGCCACGGCGAGGTTACTTCCCACTCGGTGTTGCCGCCGCGCGGGACGAGCGCGAGGCTGCGGCTGCCGCGCAGGCCGTAGGCGTATTGCACCGTCAGCGGCTCGCCGTTCCAGCCGAGAAAGCCGTGGAAGCCCGCGCCCGAGGTGCTGGCGAGACCCTTGCCAGGCTGCAGCTCGACCTTGCGGCCATCGACGGTGACCCTGGCATCGGTCTGCAGCCCGCGAGGGTCCGACACGCCGAAGCGCAGCTCGGCCTGGTCGAGCAGCAGCCGCTCGCGCTCGACGCCCAGGCGCTCGAGGTCGGCGGGCAGCTGGAAGCGCGCGCTGCCGGCGAGCGCAGCCCGGTAGATCACCGAGGCGTAGATCGAATAGCCGCGCCGCTCGGGCGTGAGCTTCGCGGTGGCGTGGTGTGTCAGCGGCGAGAGATAGAGCTCCTCCCGGAACTCGACCGTGCGCGTGCGCTGCTGGCCCTCGACGGTCTCCGTCTCGGTGCTCGTGCGGGTGTAGGGCACCACCAGCACCGGACCGGAGACGACCTGCGCCCCGCCCCACCCGGCGGTTATCGCCGCCTGCGCGGTGTACGACTGGCTCTCGCGATCGCTTACCAGCGCATAGACCATGAACAGCGGGATCGTGAGCAGGAGGGCCACCAGGCCCACCAGCAGCAGCTTGATACCAGGACTGCGCTCCGACATGTGACGGCTCCTTCTTGCGATGAACCGTGTGATTTGAGCGATGAAACGATGAATGGTCAATGAAGCGGCAGAGCGCGAACGGCGCTTTTCAGCGCGATCAGGAATTGCTCAGCGATTGCTCACCCCCGGCCAAGCGCAAACGCAAACCGCCCGCGGAAAGGGCTCCGCGGGCGGCTCGAATGCGGCGTTGCGAAGGCTCAGTCCTCGCCGCGCTCCATGCGGCGGATCTCGTCGTCGAGGTCCTCGAGAACTTCCTGGCGGACCTGGTCGCTCATCCCGCGATTGCTGGCGATCGCACCGCGGCTGCGGCGCAGGCTCGCGAGCGCCTGCGCCTCGGCCCGCGCCGCCTGCGACTGGGCACGGGCCGCCTGAGCCTGCGCGCGCTCGGCCATGCGGACGTGGACTTCGGGGCAGATCACGATCCGCACGCGGCCGTCGTCGGTCGTGGTGCGGCCCATCTCGCCTTCGTTGCAGCTATGGACCACCTCGGGAGCGTTGCGGCGCGCTTCCTCGGACCAGGCGAGCGCCCGGGCGCCCTGCTCCTCGCCCCACTTCTCCCATTGGGCGCCGTATTCCTCGCCCCACTTCTCCATCTGCTGGCCCCACTCTTCCATGCGCTTCTCGAACTCGGGGTCCGAGGGGTTGCCCCAGGCGTGGAATTCCATGCGCGGCATCGGCGGCGACGGGGCGTTCGGCGGCACCGGGCCGTGGCGCTCGAAGGTGAAGCGGCGCATCTCCGGATTCGCGGCCTCGCCTTCGCGACGCAGGACGAAGGTCCGGACCTCGCGCTGGTCCCCGGCCTCCGGGGCCTCGGGCGGCAGCGGCGCTTCCGGCGCGTTGGGATCCACGGGCGTGATCGGTGCGAGCGGCGCCTCCGCAGGCGTCGGCGGCAGCGGCGCGACAGGCTCCTGCGCACTGGCGACGGCATAGGAAATCGACGCGGTCAGCGGCAGCGCGAACGACGCGGCGGTGACGATCAGGCCGCGGCCAAGCCAGCGGCGGCCGGGGGTGACGTCGGACATGGACATGCTCCTCAAGCGATGGATGACGGATTTGTCGCCGAGCACGGGGCAGGCCATCGGCGCGGCGAGCGCGAGGCGCGGGCCCGCGGCGATGTCGACGATCAGCGCGGCATAGAGCGCGCGCTCGTCGCGGCAGCGGCCGGCAAGCACGCGCGCGTCGCAGGCGGCCTCCTGGTCGCGGCGCATGGCGCGCCAGCCGAACCAGGCCACGGGATTGAACCAGTGCAGCGCGAGCAGCACTTGCGCGGCCATGTTCGCCAGCAGATCGTTGCCGCGGTGATGCTCCAGCTCGTGCTGGATTGCGAGATCGCGTGCGACGGTGTCGGGCTGGGCCATGAACAGCGGCGGCAGCCCGATTACCTTGTCGAACACGCCGAACGCGACCGGGGCGTTGAGCGCCGGAGTCTCGACCAGCCGGACCTTGCCGATCTCACCCACCGGGCGCGCATCAGCGAGCAGCTCGGCGCGCATCCGCCGGTACATCACCACGCGCCAGGCGAGGAACGCGACCGCGCTCGCGAGCCACAGCCCGACGGCGATTGCTGCGAGGTCCGACCACTCCCACGCGGGCAGTGCCGAAGCCGGCGGCGGCGCCGCCACCGGCAGGGGAGCTCCCGGCGACACAGGGGGAGTCGCCGCCGCGGCTTCGACCCACGATGGGCTACCCGCGGCCGGCGCCGTTTCAACGGCGAGTTCCGGCGCGACCGCGGGCTCCGGCGCAAGGCTGGCCGGGAGCACAACCGGGGGCAGCAGCAGGCGCAGGAACGGGAGGCCCCAGAGCATGTAGGCGATCTGCGGGCCGAAATGGTGCGAGACCGGGCGGCGCAACGCGAGCACCAGCGCGATCATGAGCCCCGTGTAGACGAGCGTGTCGAGCAGCCAGGCGGTCATTTGCGCATCTCCTTCAGGAGCCGCTCGATCTCGGCGATGTCGTCGTCCGACAGCGCCTCGGCCTCGGCGAGGTGGGCAAAAAGCGGGGCGGCGCGCCCGCCGAACAGGCGGTCGACCAGGCGGCGCGATTCACCGCCGACGTAGTCGTCGCGCGCGAGCAACGGGCTGTAGAGGAAGCGGCGTCCGTCTGGCTCGGTGGAGACCGCGCCCTTGGCGACCAGCCGCGACAGCAAGGTCTTCACGGTCGGCATCGACCAGCCGCGCTCGCCGCAGACGGAGTCGCACACCTCGACCGCGGTCTGCGGGCTTTTCTCCCACAGCGCCTCCATCACCGCATGCTCGGCATCGCTGATGCGCTCTACCGGTTGGTCTTCCGAATCGGCCAATGCGTCCTCCCTGACGACTACGCCTGTAGTTGCATCGACTACGCTTGTAAACCTTGCGCCCGGATGAACGAGTTGCGCTTCGTCGAACGCTCGCTAGGGTTCGTCGATGGACCGCCTCAACCACACCGTCCGCACCCTGTCGGACTGCCACAACATTGCCGATTTCCGCGCGCTGGCGAAGCGGCGGCTGCCCTTCCCGGTGTTCCACTACATCGACGGCGGCGGCGACGACGAGATCACCAAGGACCGCAACACCGCATCGTTCAACGACGTCGACCTCGTGCCCGACGTGCTTGCCGGCGTGGAGACGGTCGATCCCTCGGTCACCGTGCTGGGCAAGACCACGCGGCTGCCGCTGATGCTCTCGCCCACGGCGCTCCAGCGCCTGTTCCACTGGCAGGGCGAGCGCGCGGTCGCCGCGGCGGCGGAGAGGTTCGGGCTGTGGTTCGGTATTTCGAGCCTCGCCAGCGTCGGCATCGAGGAGATCGGGGCGAAGTTCACCGGCCCGAAGATGCTGCAGTACTACTACCACAAGGACCGGGGCCTCAACGCGGCGCTGCTCGAGGCGGCACGGGTGGCGAAGTTCGATGCGGTGGCGCTGACGGTCGACACGATCGTCGGGGGCAACCGCGAGCGCTGCCTGCGCACCGGGTTCACCAGCCCGCCGCGGATCACTCCGGCGAGCTTCGTGTCCTACGCGATCAAGCCGCGCTGGGCGCTCGACTACCTGTTCCGCGAGAAGTTCTCGCTGCCCAACCTCGAGGCGCACGTGCCGGCCGGCTCGAACGTGTCGGCGTCGATCGCCAGCTACTTCAGCCAGTTTCTCGACCAGTCGATGGACTGGGCGGCAGCCGAGAAGCTGCGCGCCGACTGGGGCGGCAAGTTCGTGCTCAAGGGGGTGATGTCGGTGCGCGACGCGAAGCGCGCGGCCGAGATGGGCTGCGACGCGATCATGATCTCGAACCACGGCGGCCGCCAGCTCGACGGCAGCCGCGCGCCATTCGACCAGCTGGCCGAGATCGTCGACGCGGTCGGCGACCGGATGGAAGTGATCCTCGACGGAGGCGTGCGCCGCGGCACCCACGTGCTCAAGGCGCTGAGCCTCGGCGCCAAGGCGGTCTCGGGCGGCCGGCTCTATCTCTACGCGCTGGCCGCTGCCGGCCAGGCGGGGGTCGAACGCGCGCTGGGCATCCTCGAGGCGGAGATCGTGCGCGACATGAAGCTGATGGGCGTGACCCGGATCGACCAGCTCAATCGCGACAACCTGCGCCGGCGTTAGGCGCCCTCGCCCTCGGCTTCATCCTCGGGCGGATCGGCGAACTCGTTCGGGGCCAGCTTCGGGCCGACCTCGGCCAGAATCGCCTCGGCGGTCGCGCCTTCGTCGATCATCCGCATCGCGTCGCGCGCCGGATTGGTCTCGCCCGCGTGCGGATCGAACGCCGCCGGCCCGAGCAGCTTGCGCGCGGACTGCAGGTTTCCTTCGCGCAGCATCGCTACGGCAAGGCGCACCTGGAGCGACGTGTCCTGCGGCGCAAGCACCAGCGCGCGCCGCAATCCCGTCTGCGCCGACTGGTTCGGCACCTCGCCGGCCGCGCCGAACGAATCGTAGTAGGATGCGAACGGCTGCGCGTGGTTCGGGTCGGCGCGATTCGCGCGCAGGAACCAGCTGCGCGCCTCGCGCCACAACTCGGGACTGTTCTGCTCCTTGGCCTGCCTCGCCGTCGCGCGCCCGCGATAGACCATCGCCATGACATTGCCGGGCTCCAGCGTCACGGCGCGTTCGGCCGCGGCGATGGTCTGGTCGAGGTTCCTCGCATCGTACTGCATTTCCGCGAAGGCCCGCTGGACGAAAGCATCGTCGGGATAGCGTGCGGCGACGGGAACGGCCTTCTCCGCCAGCGACCTCGCGGTCTCTCGATCGACGCCGGAGGCGGAGGTGATGCGATACGGCATGATCGCCGCCGCACCGGCCGCGAGCGGCGCGATCGTGACGGGTTTCAGGCCGGTGAGCTCGTTCGGTCCGAGCTCGAGCCCCTGCAGGCGCCGGCGCCGGACGTAGCGCGTCAGGTCGGAGTCGAGATCGCCCAGGTCACCGAATACCTGCGCCGCCGCGTCGGCGGCCGGCGTCCCGGCATTCAGCGCGTCGACGTAGGCACTGTATTGGTCCGGCCGCTCGCCGCTCAGGAGCAGGTAGTGAACCAGCAGCCAACCGCGCGCGTAGCGCTGGCCGATCTCGTTGCTCGGCACCCGGCGCGTCTCGCTCAACAGCAGCTCGCGCGCGGTCCAGCGATTGCCGAGCATCAGGTCGAACCCGCGGATCGTCGGCGTGGCGCCGAGCACCACCGACCCTTCCCGGGTGACGTCCGCAGTCGAGAAGAACTCGGCCATGCCCTCGGTGGCCCACGACGGCAGGAACTGGTCGACATTGCTGAGCAGCATGTGGTGCGCGTACTCGTGCTGCAGGATGTTGACCTCGTCGAAGTCGAAGCGCTCCATGACCTCGCCGGTCCGCCCCGGCACCACGATCAGCGGTTCCTGCGTGCTCCCGCTATAGAACCCGCCCACTCCGCGACTGCCCGCGAGCCGCTGCACCTCGTCCATGTTGCGGACCATGTAGATCGTCACCGGACGCGTCTCGCGCGCCCGGGTGATGACGCGCATGGCCGCGTCGAACCGCTCGAGCCGCTCGGCGAGCCGCTGCAGTTGCGCGGGGTCCATGTCGGCGTAGAACACGAAGTGCTCGTTGGTCGCCTTATGCCATTCGGCATGCGCCTGCGTACCCGCCAGCAAGGCTAGCGCGGCCAGTATATTGGCCAGCCATTTCAACGACATGATTCCAGTCCCTAGTCAGTCCCGCGGGCAGTCTAGGAGGCGACCGCAGCCGAGCGCAAGCGTCTCCGGCGGTCGCACGTTCAGGCCACGCGCGGCAGGTTCTCCCCGGCGCGCGCTCCGGCAAGGCCGCTGCGGCGGGTCTCGATGCCCGTCAACAGACTGTCGGCGATCATTCGTGCGCGCCCGGCGACCTGCTGCGTGGCTTCGTCGCTCGGTTCGAGCTCGCGCAGCGTCGCGTAGAACAGGCCGAGCCAATGCGCGAAGTGCCGCTCCTCAAGCCCGGGAATGGCGATGTGCTTGACCATCGGGTTGCCGGCGAACTCGCCGCTGGCGTGCAGCACCGAGCGCCAGAACTGCTTCATCCGGCCGAGGTGCAGTTCCCAGTCGGCGATGCGCTCGGCGAAGATTGGCCCGAGCAACGCATCCGCGCGGACCTTGCCATAGAACCGGTCGACCAGGCTCGAGATGTACGCGGCGTCGACCCCGATCGCCTCGGCTTCGGCCTGCTTGCGCGCGCGCAGGGCCTCGATGTGCGCGCGCCGTTCGGCGTCGGTGACGCGGCGGGTAGTCGTGTCGTCGTGCATGGCCGACAAGATAGTCCCGCCGTGCTGCATCGGGGCTGAACTATTTCTTGGCGGAGCAATAGGCCATCCGCTCGCCCGCCGGCACGCGCAGCACGCGGGCGACATAGGCCTCGGCCAGCATCCGTGCGTCGTCCGCCTCGTCCAGGGTGTAGAAGCCCGCTGCATCGTGCATCCAGCCGTCGGCGCACTGCGCGGCGGTCCGGTCGGACGCCGCGCAACCAAGCCAGGTTTCGAACGCGCCGCGCCAGCGGGCGAAGTCGTCACGGGTCATCGGCGCGCCGTGGCCGGGGATCAGCGTGACGAACGGGGTCGCCTTGACCTCATCCAGCGCCTTCTTCCACCCATCGGGGCAGGCCGTATCCATGAACGGCACGATGTCGACCACCAGGTCGCCGACGATGGCGACCCGCGTTTTCGGATCGTAAAGCCAGAGGTCCGCCTCGGTCGCGGCGAACGGCGCGACGTGCACCTCCAGCCTGCGGCCGGCGATCTTCATGGTCGCCGACCTGGTCACCGG
>DATDLP010000069.1:0-3080 GCA_036519255.1 Croceibacterium sp. | reverse complement strand
CGAGGCGGCTTCGGCGGCGCCGATCGCGCCGTACTTGCGCATCTGCTCGAGCACGACGTTGGCGCGGCCGACCGCAGCGTCGACGTCGGCCGTCGGCGAATAGCGGCTCGGGGCCTTGACCAGCCCGGCGATGATCGCCGCCTCGGCCAGCGAAAGGTCGCGTGCCGAGTGGCTGAAGAACTTGCGGCTGGCGGAATCGATGCCGTAGGCGCCGCCGCCGAAGTAGACCTTGTTAAGATACAGCTCGAGAATCTGCTCTTTCGAGAACTTCCACTCGAGCGCCATCGCCAGCACGGCTTCGCGCAGCTTGCGGTCGAGCGTGCGGTTCGAATTGAGGAACACGTTCCGCGCGAGCTGCTGCGTGATCGTCGAGGTCGCACGAACCGACTCGTCGTTACGCAGCGAAACGTAGAGCGCGCGCGCGATGCCGGGCACGTCGATGCCGAAGTGCGAGTAGTACCGCCGGTCCTCGACCGCGACCATCGCGTCCTTCATCACCTGCGGGATCTCGTCCGAGCGCAGCCACTGGCCGTAGCTCGGCCCAAGCGCCACCACCTCGGTGCCGTCGCGCGCGCGGACGATGATCGTCTGCCCGGCCTGGCTGCTCATCAGCGTGGCGTATCCGGGCATGCTGCGCGCGGCGAAGTAGACCGAGGTGCCGAGCGCGAGCAGCAGTAGCGCGCCGAACGCGCCGCCCCAGATCAGGGCGCGTTTCAGCCAGAGCTGCCAGCGCTTTTGCGGGCCCGCGCTCGGGCCCTGCGGCGGCGGCCTGCGCCTGCGTCGGTTAGCGGTTCGCGTGCCGCGCTTAGGCTCGGCCATTGGGCTCCGTCATCCTGCAGCGGCGCACATGCGCGCTCTCCCATTCAGCGCGCAGTGCATAGGCCAATCGGAACGCAGCGTTAACGCGCAAAGCGCCTGCGCCGGTCAGTTATCCTCCGGCTTGAAGTCGAGCGCGGCGCTGTTGATGCAATAGCGCAGCCCGCCCTGCTCGGCGGGGCCGTCGGGAAACACGTGCCCGAGGTGTCCCTGGCAGCGCGAGCAGACCACTTCGGTACGGACCATCCCATGCGACGCGTCGCGGAACTCGTCGACCATGCCGGTTTCGGCGGGCCTGGTGAAGCTCGGCCAGCCCGAGCCGCTGTCGAACTTGTCCTCGCTTTCGAACAGCGGCTGGCCGCAACCGGCGCAGCGGTACTCGCCCGCGGCCTTGTTCTTCTCGTACTTGCCCGTGAACGCGCGCTCGGTGCCATGCTGGCGCAGAATCTGGTACTGCTCCGGGGTCAGCTTCTCGCGCCATTCGGCGTCGGTGAGGATGATCTTGTCAGGCATCGGGGTCTCCTTTGCCGCGCAATATGGGAAGACCGGCGCGACGGTGAAAGGCCGCTCGAGCCTTCGCTCGCTCGGTGCGGGCCGCACCAAGCCCGATGGCTCCACTGCAGCGTCGCCGCCCTTCAGCGCGGAGGCAGCGGTCGGATCGGCTGCGTGTAGATCGGCGGATCGGTGCCATCCTTCCAGCGTTCGCGCGCCCTCTCGGCATGAGCCCAGCGAGCCAGCGTCAGCTGCTCATCGCAATATCGACGCACCGACTGCTCGGATTGCGTTCGCCATTGCACGATTTCGGCCCATGGCAAGCCTCGGACGGCGCACACGCGCTCGAATTCATACTCCGGACCGGGCCCGGTGAAAAAGATGGTGTCGCCATCGCCGAGCACGACCAGGCCTGCGTGCCAGTATGCCAGCGGCAACGGAATGGCGCGCCTTATCGTCCCCGCATCAAGAACGGCTCTGACCGCATCGACAGGATTGAAGGCATAGAGTTTGTCGTCACTGCGTTCGATCACGGCAACGTGATAGCCGTCGACGATGGCCGAGGCGAAGGTGCGATAGGCGGTGGCATCTCCAACGGTGGCGTTCCGCAACTCAGAATGCGCCTGGTTCCTGCATTCGGGATCGGGAAAGAGAGATCGAAGGTGCAGAAACGTCGAGTAGTCCGATCCCGGAGGAAGCGCATCGAAATCGATCGTGATGCGGCAAGCCTGGAGGATAGGCGATCCACCCTGTTCGAGAAGGGCCAGGCCTTCGGCCGTCTGATCGAGCGCCGGAATCCGGTAAAACACAGCTCCGCTCGAGTTGATGGCACCAACAAATGCGAAACCGGGTGCGCCCGGATCGTGCGCGGTCATGGCCGTGAGGCCGGTCGTCGGGACTTCAGAAATGGCTCTCGCGCGCATGGTCCGGTTCAGCGCTCGGACCCGCTCGAACCGCGAGTTCAACGTGACGCCGTCGGATGTCACGCGGTCCGCGTCCGTGGCACGCGGCAGGTCCATCTCGATCTGCCGATAGCTCACGGCCTCCTTGGCGTTCGCATGGCCTGCGGCGGAGATCAGCAACGCGTGCAGGGCAGCCTGCAAGGGAATATTCCGCTGCCCGATGGGTCGTCGCACCGTTGATATCCTACGTCTGTTCGGTCGGCTGCAGGCTACCGCGGAAGAGATGTAGGAAACGTTCCAAGCGAACGCGGACGGTCAGGAATTCACGTCCGCGTAGTGGCTCGGCGGCGGGATGCCCTCCATCTTCTCGGTCAGCAGCGGGCGGAAGCTCGGGCGGCTCTTCATCACCCTGTACCAGCCGTGCGCCTCGTCATGGCCGGTCCAGTCGATCCCGCCGAGGTAGTCGGCGACCGAGATCTGCGCCGCGGCGGCGAAGTCGGCGAGGCTCATCTGCGCTCCCGCGAGCCAGCGGCGGTTGCCGATCAGCCAGTCGATGGTCTCGAGATGCTCGTGCGCGCGCTTCATCGCAGTACGCAGCGCGCCCGCGTCGGGCGGCTGCCTGAGCACCAGCCGCTTCTTCATCTTCTCGTGCAGCAGCGGCTGGGTGACGTCGGCGTAGAACACCTCGTCGAACAGCGCGGTGAGCTTGCGGATCTCGGCGCGCCCGGCGGCGGTGCCGAGGATCAGCGGGCTCTTGTCGACGGTTTCTTCGAAGTACTCGCAGATCGCCTGGCTATCGATCAGCGTGAGGTCCTTGTCGCTCAGCCGGAGCACAGGCGTCCGGCCGGCCGGATTGGCCTTGTAGAACTC
>DATDLP010000068.1:0-6612 GCA_036519255.1 Croceibacterium sp. | reverse complement strand
ACGTGTTCCTCGGGCTGGCCGAGGTCAGCGAGGAGCTCAGCCACCCGTTCGGCACCACACCGAACGCGCTGCCGCTCGACGCGATCTGCCGCGCGGCCGAGATCAGCCTCGCACCCCATCTCGGCGAACCGGCCCCCGAGCCGCTACAGGCGAAGAACTTCTACCTCAGTTGAGGGCACCCCGTCAGGCTGACGGCGCGACGGTATACCCGCGTCCCTGCAGACACGACGAATAGCTGTTCTGCCACGCCGCCTGCGCGGCGGCGTATTGCTCGGTCGCGGCTTCGTGCTGGGCGTTCGCCTGGCGCCGGTTCTGGCGCGTGCGCGCTCCACCGGCGACCACGCCAGCCGCGGCACCCGCCCGGGCCTGGTCTTCCCTGTGCTCGTCGCGCACCGCTTCGGGTGCCCGGCTGTTGTTGCCCTGCACTTCGCCGACGACCGCGCCGGCGACCGCACCGCGCGCCGCACCGCGCACCCGCGCGCCGTTGGGCCCGGTCTCGGGCGGCGGCGGCGGAGCGCTGCCGGGGACGAAGCCGGTCGCCTGGGTGGCGGCGTTGGTGCACTCGGACTGGTCGAGCTGCACCTTCTCGGGCGCCTGCCCGTTGTTCGGCGTGATCGTCAGCCCCTGCTGCGCGGCGAGCGGGCTGCCGCACAGCAGCAGCGCGGCAAGACATCCTGCAACCTTGTGAGTCATACCCGGGTCCCTCCCCAGCACTCCGGCATGGCCGCGAGCGCCCTGATCCGGGCCCAAGCCTAGGCATCGCGCATCACCGCATCGATCAGGTATTTCCGAGTTTCGCGACGGGTGACTACCGAGAGCCGGACCCTCAGTCCGGATAGGTCTCGAACGAGTTCTTCCACCCCAACGCGATCATCTCCTCGAGCACGGCGAGGTCGATGTCGGCCAGCTTGTTGACATAGAGGCAGCCGCCATCGCCGCGCGAGTGCTTGCCCAGGCGGCCGAGCAATGCGGCGAAGGCCGGATCTTCCTCCCCGTCGCAGCTGCACGAGATGTACAGCGAGTGCTTGGCCTTGCGCGGGCTGAAGCCGGTGCGGCAGCAGCGCACCTTGCGGCCGCTGGCGTAGACCGTGTTGTATTCGCCGTAGCCGACGATCGTCGGTCCCCACATCTCCGGCGCCGCGCCGGTGACCTTGCGGAACAGCGCGTCGAGGACCGTGCCGTCCTCGCGCTTCGACACGGGCTCGACCGCGTCGAGGAAGTCCTCTACGCGCACTGCGGTTGGCTTGGTTTTCGCCTCGGCCATATTCCCACGGTAACCCACGATTGACAGTCCGCAAAGGCGCGGTTTTACTGCCTGCCGGACAGAGGGAGTTGAGCCAAATGTGGCTGCTGGACAAGTTTCTGAAAAAGATCATCAAGACCGGCCGGCTGGTCATCACCGATCATAATGGCAAAGTTTACGAGTACGGCCCCGGCCCCGAAACGATGGAGCACGGCGTGCCGATGCATGTCCGGCTGACCGACAAGAGAGCCTCCGGTCACATCGCGCGTTATCCCTCGCTCGGGGCGGGCGAGGCCTACATGTGGGGCTGGCTCGTGATCGACGAGCCCTACGACGTCCGCGACCTGGTGCTCTACTCGGCGGAGAACGCCAAGGTGAAGAGCAACACCGCGCTCAGCGCCAAGGGCCCGATGCGCAAGGCCGCGTCGCGCGCGCTGGCCAAGATCGACAGCATCAATCTGCGCAGCAAGGCGCGCAAGAACGCCGAGCACACCTACAACCTGACCCGCCGGCTGTACGAGCTGTTCCTCGACGAGGACCGGCAGTACACGATGGCCTACTACCGCGACACGTCGAACAGCCTCGAGAAGGCGCAGCTCGACAAGAAGGCGCACATCGCCGCCAAGATGTACCTCAAGCCGGGCATGAAGGTGCTCGACATCGGCTGCGGCTGGGGCGGCCTCGCGCTGTACCTGCAAAAGCACTACGACGTCGAAGTGCTCGGCGTGGCGCTCGCGCCCGACCAGATCGAGTTCTGCAAGGAGCGCGCGAAGGCGCTCGGCGTCGACGACAAGGTCAAGTTCGCGCTGATGGACTACCGCGACGTCCAGGGCGAATTCGACCGGATCAGCTCGGTCGGCCTGCTCGAGCACGTCGGCACCCCGCACTACCCGGAGTTCTTTGCCCACACCAACCGGCTGCTCAAGCCCGACGGGGTGATGTTCAGCCACTGCTGCGGCCGCGCCGGCGCGCCCGGATTTACTGACGCATGGACGCGCAAGTACATCTTCCCGGGCGGTTACATCCCCGCGCTGAGCGAGCTCGTGACCGAGAGCGAGAAGAACGGCTGGCAAGTGATGGACGTCGAGGCGATGCGCTTCCACTACAGCCACACGCTCGAGGAGTGGTACAACCGCACGGTCATGCACAAGGAGGAGATCGTCGACCTGTACGACGACGTGTTCTACCGCATGTGGCAATTCTACCTCGCCGGGGCCGAGCAGGCGTTCCGCCACGGGCGGATGGTCAACTGGCAGCTGATCTACGTGAAGGACCGCAACGCGATCCCGATGACGCGCGAGTTCATCCACGAGGAAAGCGCACGGCTGCGCGACAGCGACGAGCCGCCGGTGTGGCACCTCGCGCAGGCAGCCGAGTAGGCACAACGCGAACAGGGGGGAACAGGATGGTCAGGAACGGCGCCGTGGCAGCGATGGCGCTGCTCCTGGCTGCATCGGCGCAGGCCCAGCAGGCGGACATCGGCATCAAGCCGGTCGAGCTGACGCAGCCGAGCTACACCTTCGACACGGCCGAGCAGCACGGGATCAAGGTCTCGGTGCTGGCGAAAGGGTTCGCCCGGCCCTTCGCGATAGAGTTCCTGCCGGGCGGCGACCTGCTGATGGTCGAGCGCGGCACCGGGCTGCGCCTCCTGCGAGGGGCGACGGGCGCGAACCCGCAGCTTGACGCCGAGCTCGTGGCGGGGATGCCGACGCACAACGAGGGCGCGTTCAGCGTTGGGGTGCAGGACGTCAAGCTGCATCCCGACTTCGCCTCCAACCACTGGATCTACTGGACTTACAACGACCCGACGCCGCGGCCGGCGGACTCCCCGCCCAACCAGCGCCCGGCGAAGCTCAAGCTGATGCGCGGCAAGCTCGAGAACGGGCGGGTGTCGCAGGTCGAGACGCTGCTCGAAGGCGGCATTGCGCCGGCGCTCGGCTCGCGGCTGGCGTTCAGCAAGGACGGCACGCTGTACGTGACCACCGGCGGGGCGTTCGGCGACCTCGCGCAGGATCTCGGCACGATCTACGGCAAGGTCCTGCGGCTCAACGCCGACGGCACGATCCCGGCGGACAACCCGTTCGTCGGACGCGCGGGCGCGAATCCGGCGATCTACAGCTATGGCCACCGCGACCAGCACGGGCTGATGGTCCACCCCGAGAGCGGCGCGGTGCTCAACGCCGAGCACGGCATGAACGGCGGCGACGAGGTCAACCTGATCCTGCCGGGCGCCAACTACGGCTGGCCGACCTACACCTTCAGCCGGCAATACGACGGTGCGCAGGGCTCGGCGCAACCGACCGCAGACGGCATCGGCCGGCCGCTGATCCTGTGGAGCCCGTCGATCGCGCCGACCGGGCTGATGATCTACCAGGGCGACAAGTTCCCGGCATGGAAGGGCAACCTGTTCGTCGGCAGCGGTCGACGCGGCGAGATCGCGTTCACCGGCGGGCTCGAGCGCGTGGTGCTCGGCGCCGACATGGGCGACGTGCGGCGCGAGACATTGCTGACCGAGCTGCACCAGCGCGTGCGCGATTTCGCCGAAGGACCCGACGGGCTGATCTACGTGCTGACCGACGGCAACGAGAACGCGGTGCTGCGAATCGAGCCCTCGGCGCCATAAGTCCGGTTGTCGCCGCCAACGTGCCGAGCTAGCTTGCCGGCGAGCCGCAACCCAGTTGAAGCAGGTCGCATGATTCACACATCTTTCCGCCCGGTGCTGCTGCGTTTCGTGTTCCTCGTCGCCGCGCTGGCCGGATGGCACGGCACCGCGCTTGCCGCGGTCCAGGTCCATTTCCAGAGCTTCAACGGCTCGATGTTTGCCGCGCGCTATCCGCACACCTTCGTGGTGTTCGACGGCACGCTCGACAGCACCGGCGAGCGGGTGCACGAGAACTTCGGCTTCTCGGCGCGCAGCGCGACGCCCGACGTGCTGCTCGGCCCGGTGGCACATGGCGTTTATTCCGAGAGCGAGCGCTGGATCCGCAACACCAACCGGCACTTCACGCTCACGGTGTCCGACGCGACCTACCACCGGATGAAGGAGGAAGTCGCCGCGTGGCGCGACGCGCCCGGCAAGTATTACGACCTCGACAAGCGCAACTGCATCCACTTCGTCGGCCGCATCGCCGAGCTCGGCGGGCTCAGGGTCGACTATCCGCAGGACATGCTGCGCAAGCCCAAGGCGTGGCTCAACCACATCACCGCGCTCAACCCACAGCTCGGCGCCCGGCAGATCAGCTGACCCGCACGGTCAGCCGTCGCAGTCGCTCCAGTAATCCCTGTTGGTCGTGCAGCTCTGCGCGCTGGTGAACTGGTTGACGAGGCAGACCGTCTTCATCGGGCACGCGCGCCATTCGGGCGGCTCGTAAGCCGGCGGCGGGGCGTTCAGGCGGCCGTAGATCTCGACCACCTGCGGGCGCAGCCTGCTCATCTCGCCTCGGATTCGCTCGTCGCCGTACTCCGCCGCCGCATCCATCCAGTAGAGCACTTCCTCCTCGTGCTCGCGGACGTCCCGCTGCTGCATGAGCGCGCTCGCCGCCAGCACCGCGCCGACCACCTCGCCCTGCTGCGCAAGGTTGCGCCCGAGGCGATAGGCGAGTTCGTGGTCTTCCCTCGTGCCCTCGCCCTCGTTCGCCATGTAAGCGGTCATGTAGGCGGCATAGACGTGGCCGCGCTCGGCCGCTTGCTGGAATAGCTGGAACGCAGCCGGCAGATCCTTCCTGCTGTGCGAGCCTTCGTAATAGGCGAGCGCGCGCATCACCATGCCGTCGATATGGCCGCCCGCGGCGGCCTGGTCGAACAGCGGAATCGCGCTGTCGAAATCCTGCTGGGTGCCGAAGGTGCCGCCGAGATGGAGCCGAGCCAGCATGAAGATGGCTTCGGGATCGCCCAGCTCGGCCGCTTTCTTGATGAACTCGACGCCGTCGCCTTCGCCGACTCCGTCGATGGTGCCGGCCAGCGCAGCCCTGCCGGCCTCGTAGTATGCGAGCGGATCGTCCTGATCGATGTAGCGGGCGATGCGATTGACCGTCTCGCCGTGACTGACGATCCGGTTGGTGGCGCGCTCGACGAGGCTGCCCGGGACCGCCGGACACGGCTGCCCCGCGGCGGCGGCAGCCTCGTAGGCTTCGGCGAAGGCGAATTCGTCCTCGGTGGAGGCGCCCCCGTCGCGCGCGGTCTGGACCAGCGCGTCGTAGGCGCCGTGGCAGTTGACCCGCTGGTGATAGAGCTGCGTCACGTCCGGCATGGAGCTGGATTGCGCCAGCAGCGGCGCCGTCAGCAAAGCGGCCAAGGCGGCGAGCACACTGATCCTGCAGTTCATCGACGATTCCCCCGGGAGCGATCTGCCGCCAAGCGATAGCACCCGGCGGATGGGCCACCGACTGACAAATCGCGTTAGATTTGACTTGCCGGGCCGGCACGCCGGTTGCGCGGCGCGGTACGCGCCACTAAGCGCGCAACGGTTTCCCTGCGGAGCGTGTTCATGTCCGACCAGATCAAGCGCGTGGTCCTCGCCTATTCGGGCGGCCTCGACACCAGCGTGATCCTCAAGTGGCTGCAAGTGACCTACAACTGCGAGGTCGTCACCTTCACCGCCGACCTCGGCCAGGGCGAGGAGCTCGAGCCGGCGCGCGCCAAGGCCAAGTTGATGGGCGTGCCCGACGAGCACATCTACATCGACGACCTGCGCGAGGAGTTCGTGCGCGACTTCGTGTTCCCGATGATGCGCGCCAACGCCCGCTACGAAGGCGACTACCTGCTCGGCACCTCGATCGCCCGGCCGCTGATCTCGAAGCGCCTCGTCGAGATCGCGCACGAGACCGGCGCCGACGCCATCGCCCATGGCGCCACCGGCAAGGGCAACGACCAGGTTCGCTTCGAGCTGTCGGCCTATGCGCTCGACCCGAACATCAAGGTCATCGCCCCGTGGCGCGAGTGGGACCTGACCAGCCGCACCGCGCTGATCGCCTGGGCCGAGCAGCACCAGATCCCGGTGCCCAAGGACAAGCGCGGCGAGAGCCCGTTCTCGACCGACGCTAACTTGCTGCACACCTCCTCCGAGGGGAAGGTGCTCGAGGACCCATGGAGCGAGGTTCCGGACTACGTCTACTCGCGCACCGACAACCCGGAGAATGCGCCCGACGCGCCCGAGTACATCACGATAGACTTCGAGAAGGGCGACGGCGTCGCGCTCAACGGCCAGGCGATGAGCCCGGCGACGCTGCTCGCAGCGCTCAACGATCTCGGCCGCAAGCACGGCATCGGCCGGCTCGACCTCGTCGAAAACCGGTTCGTCGGGATGAAGAGCCGGGGCCTTTACGAAACGCCCGGCGGCACGATCCTTCTCGCGGCGCACCGCGGCATCG
>DATDLP010000067.1:0-6024 GCA_036519255.1 Croceibacterium sp. | reverse complement strand
GCAGACGATGCGCGTATCGACGTCGATCGCCTTGCGCCCGCCGATCCGCTCGATCTGCCGCTCCTGCAGGAAGCGCAGCAGCTTGACCTGCAGCGGCAGCGGGATGTCGCCGACCTCGTCGAGGAACAGCGTGCCGCCGTTGGCCAGCTCGATCTTGCCCTCGGTGGTCTTGACCGCGCCGGTGAACGCGCCCTTCTCGTGCCCGAACAGCTCGCTCTCGAGCAGGTTCTCGGGACTCGCCGCGCAGTTGATCGCGACGAACGAGCCGCCCTTGCGGTTGCTCGCCTCGTGCAGGCCCTTGGCCAGCAGCTCCTTGCCCGTGCCGCTCGCGCCGAGCAGCATGACCGAGACGCTGGTGTTGGCCACGCGCTCGATCGTGCGCGCCACGCGGACCATCTCCGGTGCCGCCGTGATCAGACCGCCGAGCACGCGGTTGCCGTGGCCGGCTCGCTCGGCCAGCGTGCGGTTCTCGGCCTCGATCCGGTGCAGGTTGAGCGCGCGGCGGACGATCAGGCCCAGTTGCTCGATGTCGACCGGCTTCTGGTAGAAATCGTAGGCGCCGCGCTCGATCGCGGTCAGCGCGCTTTCGCGCGCGCCATGGCCCGAGGCGACGATGACCTTGGTGTCGGGCTTGAGCGCGACGATTTCGTCGAGCACCGCGAACCCCTCGCTGGTCCCGTCGGGATCGGGCGGCAGGCCGAGATCGAGCGTGACCACCGGCGGCTCCTCGGCACGCAGAGCGGCAATGGCGCCGGCCCGGTCGCCGACGATCACTACGTCGAAATCGTCGTAGGCCCACTTGAGCTGCGCCTGCAGGCCCTCGTCGTCCTCGACGATCAGCAGCTTGGGTTTACTCTCGGCCATCATGCCACCTCGGTTGTATGCGGATTGATCGAACGGAGCAGCCCGGCCGCTCCGGCTAGCGGCAGCAGGATGCGGAAACGGGTGCCCAGCCCTTCGCGGGATTCGACGTCGAGCCGCCCGCCCATTGCGCGGATCAGCTCGCGCGCCTCGAACGCGCCGATACCGAAACCGCCGGGCTTCGACGAATGGAACGGCTTGAACAGCCGGGTACGGATGAACTCGGGGGTCATGCCGTCGCCCGAGTCGACGATCTCGAGCACCGCGTGCGCTTCAACGATCCGCAGATCGAGGAACACCGGCATCGCACCGGCGCTCGCCTCGATCGCGTTCTGCATGAGGTGGACGAGCGCCTGCTCGAGCGCGTCGGGATCGGCCAGGACCTGACACGGAGCCCGGTCGACAACCACCACCTCGTGCTGACCCGAATACCGTGCCGCGAGACGCACGAGCAGCTCGTCGAGCGCGACCGGCCGCGCGGTCTCGTTGCCGTGAGCGCCATAGCGACCGAGCCGCGCCAGCAGCGCCTGGAGCTTGTCCGCGCTGTTGCGCAAGGTCAGCAGCATGTCGGCGCGAAAAGCGGGATTGTCCGCGTGCTTCTCGGCGTTTCGCGCGAGCAGCGCGAGCTGGCTCGCCAGGTTCTTGATGTCGTGCATCACGAAGGCGATGCGGCGGTTGAACTCGTCGAAGCGCAAGGCTTCGCCGAGCGCATCCTGGCTGGCCTGCTCGGCGAGATAGCTTGCGAGCTGGCGGCCGACGATCCGCAGCAGGTCGAAGTCCTCCCAGTCGAGACGGCGCGCGACCGCAGGTCGGGCCAGCACCACGATCCCCACCAGCCGTTCGTAATGCAGCAGCGGCACCAGCGCCCAGGCGGCGGGATCGTGGGTCAGCCAGGCGGGTTGCGCCGCGGGCGGGATGTGCTCGACCAACCCCCCGCGCAAGTCGTCGAGATCGAGAATGTACTGGCTTTCCTCGAAGAAGCGCAGGCCATCGGCCGAAAGCGCCTCCGCCGGCACCTCGACGCCGGCCCATTGCCAGCGCGCCTCGAGCGCGAGCCCGCCTTCCTCGCGCGGCGCCAGCAGCAGGCCTCCGGGGCTGTCGGTGATGTCGGCCACGACCTGCACGATGCGCTCGCGCAGCGGCGCGGCGGCCGGGCCGGCGCGGCCCATGGTGTCGGTGAAGCGGAGCCATTCGGCGCGATAGTCGTAGCGGTGCTGGAACAGGTGCTTGAACAGCGTGACCCTGAGCCAGCCGCGCAACCGGCGCGAGGGCAGCACGGTCAGCGCCAGCGCGCCGGCCAGCGCTACGACGCTCGCGCGGACCAGCCCACCCAGCTCGCCGCCGGCATAGGCCAGGCCCTGCGCGACAAGCACCATGACCACCAGATAGGCGCCGATGAGCAGCAGCGAGAACGAGCGGAAGGCGAACGAGCGTGACGGGCCGAACCGCAGGTTCGTGCCGTGCCGCAGCGCGCCGATCGCCAGCAACGCCACCGACAGCAGCATCGCCGCGCCGCGCAGCGTGAGAAGATCGATCGGCAGCCGCTGGCCGAGATAGGCGACGGTCGACAGGTTGAGATCGTAGAGCCACATCGCGCCGAGCGCCGCCGCGGGCCAGCGCAGCGCCTCGCGCGCGCGGGCCGAGGCACCGGCGTAGAGGTTGTGCACCAGCACCAGCGCGCCGACGCAGAACAGCAGGCGGAAGGTAACGGCGAAACCGAGGATCGCCCGCGCCGCTTCCGACGAGGCGAGATGCTGTTGCTGCCCGGCCAGCAGCACGAGCTGCATGAGCTCGACGAAGGCGAGCGCGACCACCACCGGCCGGATCGGGCCGACGCTCTTGTCGCGCTCGTCGTGCGCGAACAGACGGTAGAGCGTCCACAGCCAGGCGAGGTTGCTGAGGCTGAGCAGCGCCACGGTGGCGGGGACCGGACCGAGCCCGGCGAACGCCAGCGCCCAGCTGGCCGACAGCGCCAGCGCGACGGCTTCGGCGGTCGCCGTCGGTCCGCGTTGGGCCCGGCGCGACAGCAGCCAGCCCGCGAGCGCGAACGCCGCGGCGGCGCATGACAGGTACACGAGCTGCACCGCGAACGGGCCGAGCGCGCCCATCACCGCGCGCCTTCCGGCCAGAGCACGACCCGCAGGGTCTGCAGCAGGATCAGCAGATCGAGGAAAGGGGTGTAATTCTTGGCGTAGTAAAGATCGTATTCGAGCTTGCGGCGCGAATCCTCGATCGAGGCGCCGTAGGGATAGTTGATCTGCGCCCAGCCGGTGATGCCCGGCTTCACCATGTGCCGTTCGGCATAGTACGGCAGCTTGTCCTCGAGGTCGTCCACGAAGGTGGGAACCTCGGGCCGCGGACCGACGAAGCTCATCCGCCCCCTGAGCACCGTCCAGACCTGCGGCAGCTCGTCGATCCGCACCTTGCGGATGAAGCGGCCGACGCGGGTGATCCGCGGATCGTCCTGCTCGGCCCATTGGGCGCCGTTCGCCTCGGCATCGATCCGCATCGAACGCAGCTTGAGCAGCGTGAACGGCTGACCGTAGAGGCCGATGCGCTTCTGGCGGAAGAAAGCCGGGCCGCGGCTGTCGAGCCGCACGAGCGCGGCGAACAGCGCGATCAGCGGGAAGGTCAGCAGGAGCAGCAGCCCGCTGGCGGCGATGTCGAACAGCCTCTTGGCGACGCTCGACAGCGCGCGGCCGGACGAGAATCCGTCGGAGAAGATCAGCCAGCTTGGGTTGAGCGTATCGAGATCTACGCGGCCGGTCTCGCGCTCCATGAAGCTCGAGAAATCGTTGACGTGGACGCCCGCGGTCTTGATCCGCAACAGATCCTTGAGCGGCAGCGCGTTGCGCCGCTCCTCGAGCGCGAGCACGACCTCGCTCGCGCCGAGATCGGCCACGAAGCGCGACAGGTCGTGAATCGCCGAGCGCGCGATCGCTTCCTGGACCGCGCCCTGTCCCTCGTTCATGCCGACGTAGCCGACGATCGCGAAGCCGCTGCCCGGGCGGGCCGCGAGGTCCTTGAGCCGGACCGCACGCGTGCCGGCGCCGAGCACCAGCACGCGGCGGCGGAACGCGCTGGCCCCGAGAATGCCGCCGACGACCACGCGGTTGGCCACCAGCAGCAGGATCGTCAGGCCCATCGCGTAGAGCAGCGTCGAACGCCAGAAGGTGCTTCCGGGCAGCACGAAATCGATGAACGCGAGGCCGATGATCGCCAGGCTCACCGCGACCAGCAGCCGCGCACCGGCGAAGCGCAGCGAGCGCAACGCCTCGCTCCCGTAGACGCCGACCGAGATCATTGCCGCGAGCACGACCGCGGCAAACCCGCCGAGCAGGCCGATCCGCCCGCCGAGCGTTCCCGGATCCATCCCGACCTGCCGCGCCCTGAGCGACCAGGCAAGATCGCCGGCAACGAGCAGGAACGCGCAGTCGATCAGGCCGAGCAGCAGGACCGCGTGAGGGACGTAATGCTTGAAGAGACGAACCATCGCTCCGACCGGCCGCGTCCGCCGCCTATGGCGGACACCGACCGGTTAGCGCCGAGAGGTGAAATGTCGGTAAACTTTACACTTGATCCAGCGCAGCGGAATCGCCGGACCGCGCCCCGGGGTTCGCCGGGGCGCGCCGGGTTCAGTTGGTTACGGCGTCCGCGGCATCCTGGGCGGCATCGCCGACCTGGCCGGCGGCGTTGCCCACGTCCTGCGCCGCTTCGGCGACGGCGTTGTCCTTGGCCACTTCGGATCCGCTCATGCCCGAAAGGAAGAACACCGCGACCGCGGCGAGCACGATCACGAGGATCACGATCAACCAGGTGGCCCCGCCGCCTGAGCGCGGGGCATCGCTGAGCACGGTGGTGTGAGTATGGGTGTTGCCCGAGGGCGTCTCGACTTCGGTAACGCGTTCTTCGACCATGGCGACCTTCTCCTTCGCTATCGGCGCTCAAACGGGCGATGCGCGCCGCGAGTTCCGCGAGAGCGTTGGCGGACCTGCCGGTAGCGCAGGGTTAACCATCTTCGGGCGCAGCCTCCTTAACGCGGCACAGCTAATGCGCGCAGCATGGCCCGCACGCTGACGCCAACCATCATTCCGCCGAAGATGTATCGCCACTTCGCGCTGGTGACCGTTTTGCTGACGATGGCCGTCGCGATGTTCGCCAGCGGAGAGAACCGCCAGGCCACCGCGGCGCAGATCGAGGAGCGCCGGCAGCAGGAGGAATTCGAGCAGAACAGCCGCGAGAAGCTCGACGAGCCGAAGATCGCACACCGCTCCGAGCGTCGGTCCGCGCACTTCTCCGCCGACAGCGAGGTGTTCGATCGCAGTTTCGGCCGGCCGATGAGCGTGACGCGCGGCGGGTCGGGCGCTGCCGGCATCGCGGCTGCGGTTGGCGCCCCGGGCGGAGCGCCGCCAGCCTATTCCGAGCACTATCTTGCCTCGCTCGGCGAGGAGGAGCGCAAGTTGCTGCTCGAGGGCCTCGAACGGGAGCGGCAGCTTTCGAACCAGGAGCGCGCGCAAAGGAATGCAGCGCTCGCCGCCGCTTCCGGCCAGCGCAGCGGTGGATCGCACGCGAGCGAGTGAAGCCGGCGCTCCACGGGCGGCGAAAGCGGCACTCAGATCATTGGGGATCCGCGGCGCTCGGACGATTGCCGGTGGCGACGAAAAAACCCCATTCCACCCAGCGGCTGCGGCTGCCCTGCGCGTCGCCCCAGGAGTGGCAGGCTTCGTCGAGATCGAGTTCGAACCGGGCCGAGACTTCGGCCAGCGCCGCCGCAACGCTGCTGCCGGCCAGCATTGCGGCGAGGAAGGCGTGCTGCGTCTCGCTCAAGGGCAGGGTCCGGATGATGTAATCGGCGCGAACCAGCGCGAGGTGGCTGTGTGCGGGCGCGGGCAGCGGCGGAGCCTCGCCGCGGCGGACCGCGTGGTAGTATCCGGCGACCGGGTACGCGTAGCTGCCGAGCGCAAAGGCGGGCTGGAGGCGCAGCTCGGCGTCGGGCGTGTCGGCAGTGGCGAACGGGCGCCCCTCGTTCCCCTCGGCATCGAACATCGCGAACACCGAATACTCGAAGCGGGCCAGATCGATCATGAAGTCGAACCACGGCTCGTGGCTGTCGCCGTCGGGCCGGCTTGCTTCCATCCAGCCGGCGAAGCGGCGGCCGAGATC
>DATDLP010000066.1:0-3916 GCA_036519255.1 Croceibacterium sp. | reverse complement strand
TAGTCGGCGCCCGCGCGCGGCACCGCGCGCACGCCGGCGAGCACCGCGGCCTGCCCGGCCTCGGGCATGTCGATCACGATCGTGCGCGGCGCGGAGGCCGCGCCCGCGGGCCGGGAGACCGGCTGCGGCGGGCGGGCGGCGCGGGTCCAGTTGCCGAACAGCGCCTGCGTGATCCGCTGCGCCTCTGCCGGGGCGATGCCGCCGCTGACGACGACTTGCGCCGTGGCCGGGTGCCATGTCGCCTCGCGCCAGGCAAACAGATCGCCCCGGGTGATCGCCGGCAGGCTCTGGATCGTGGCCACCGAGCCGTAAGGCGCGGCGCCGTAGAACAGCCGCGGGGCGACCAGCCCGGCGAGCGAGCCGGGGTCCTTGAGCGCGACCTTGAGGCTGTCGACGATCCGCGCGCGCTCGCGCTCGAGCTCCTCAGCCGGGTAGTTGGCGAACCGGATCACGTCGGCGAGCACTTTGCCCGCCGCCTCCAGGTTGGCGGCCGGCGCGGTCAGGCTGAAGAACACCCCGTCGGGCCCCGCGGTGGCGCCCAGGCTCGCGCCGAGGCTTTCGAGCGTGGCGGCAATCTCCTCGGCCGAGCGATTGGCCGTGCCCTTGTCGGCCAGGGTCGCGGCGAGCTCGGCGGTGCCGGCCTTGCCCGCGGGATCGGTGGCGGTGCCGCCGGGCAGCACCACGGTCATCGTCGCGAGCGGCACGCTGCCGGTCTGCGCCGCGACGACGCGGACGCCGTTGCCGAGCCGGCTCTCGACGATCTGCGCACGCGCGACCGCCGGCACCGCGCCGGGCGGCGGCGGGGCCTGGCGGCTCGCCTCGTCGTTGAGCTTGGCCGGCTCGCCGACCGCCGGAGGCACCGTGGCGAACACCGGCATCGGCACGGGGTTGGCGTAAGCCGAGGCGTCGCCGCTGCCCTGGGTGTAGGTGAAGGTGACCGCGCTCTCGGGCGCGAGCCATTCGCGCGCGACGCGCTGGACGTCGGCCACGGTGACCGCGGCGATCTCCTGCAGGCGGCGGTCGGCCGCGCCGGCGTCGCCGATCGTGACCAGCGCCTCGCCGAGCTCGAACGCGCGGCCCGAGGCGGTCTCGCGGCTGGCGAGCGTCGAGGCGAAGATCTCGTTCTTCGCTTCGCGCAGCTCGGCCTCGCTGACCGGCGCGCTGCGCAGCTTGTCGATCTCGGCCGCGATCAGCGCGGCGACTTCGGCCTGGTCGGTCGCCGGGTTGATCAGCGCGTAGATCGGCAGGTTGCCGCCTTCCTGCGAGGAATCGACGTATTCGCCGATGTCGACCGCCTTGCCGGTGCGGATCAGCGCACGGTGCAGGCGGCTGTTGTCGCCCTGCGAGAGGATCGCGTCGATCACCGTGAGCGCAGCGACGTCGGGGCTCTCGGCGGGCGGCAGCTGGTAGATCGCGCCGACCGCGGGCAGCGGCACGTTGGGCCCGTTGGCGGCGACATGGCGCGGGGTGGTGCGGCGCGGTTCGCGCGCGGCGATCGCGGTCGACTGCGGCCGGGCGCGCTGCGGGATCGCCGCGAAGTACTGGTCGACCAGCGTGCGCAGGCGCGCGAGGTCGAAGTTGCCGGCGACGATCAGCGTCGCGGTGTCGGGCCCGTAGTATGCCTGGTGGAACGCGCGCGCGTCGGCCAGCGTGGCCGAATCGAGCTGCTCGATCGAGCCGATCCCCGGGCGGCGCTGCGGCAGCACGTCGTAGGCGTTCTCGGTGATCACGAAGCGCTGCATGATGCCGTAAGGCGGCGCGAGCACGCGCTGGCGCAGCTCCTCCTTGACGATCGAGCGCTCGCGCTCGAACACCTCGTCGTCGACCACCGGGCGCGCCATGCGCTCGGCGTGGGTCCACAGCATCGTCTCGAGGTACTGCGCGGGGACGATCTCGTAGTAGTTGGTGCGGTCGTCGCCGGTCGAGGCGTTGCGCTGGCCGCCGACGTCCTCGGTCAGGCGGTTGATCATGTTGTAGGGCATGTTCTCGGTCTTGCGGCTGAGAATATGCTCGAACAGGTGGGCGAAGCCCGAGCGGCCCTGCGGATCGTTCTTTGAGCCGACATCGTACCACATCGAGGTCATGACGTTGGCGGTGGTCGGATCGGGAATGGCGATCACGGTGAGCCCGTTGGCCAGCTTCCACTCGGTGAACGCGATCGCGGGCGCGGTGACCGCGGCGGGCGCCTGCTGCGCGGCAAGCGGCGGGGCGGCGAGGACGGCCAGCGCGGAGCCGGCGAGCAGGAGCGAACGGAGCATCTCTATCCTTCGATCACGGAAGCAGTTTCATTTGCGACCGACTCAAGCGTGCCCGCGTGGCGCTTGCCGGGATTGATCGACCAAGCGGCGATTCGCCTCGGCGATGGGCACAGGGTTGACAGGTGTGACAGGGTCCAAGGGGGAATTTCTTGGGTGGGAAACCGTCACCTTGCACGAGAGGAACGGCGTTTTCCTGCGGGCGAGCCGGGCCATGACGCGAGGCTGGCACACGCGGGGGTGTGTAGGAAAGTGATTTGTTCGGCCGCGGCCCGCGAGGCGCGGCGACTTCCGAGATCGGCCCGGGTGTTCACCCGAGGGGGCTTCACCCGATATTCCGGCCGCCCGAAGCGGCTAGAGTCGACGTGCAAGGCATGTGGCTCCGGCCCTTCGCAGGCCCGCATCCGGCACAGCGATCGACGTTACTCGACGAGAGGGGACCTACATGAACTCCAGGATTCGCAAGGCACTGTTTTCGGCCGCCGCGGCGACCCTCGTCATCGGCCTCGCGTCGTGCTCGCAGCCCGGCGAGGACGCCGCTACCGAGCAAGGCGCAGAAGGCGAGGCCCCGGCCGGACAGGCCGCCGGCCCGGAGACCGAGAGCGAGAAGAACGCGAAGGCCCTGCTCAAGGCGATGTCGGACTATCTCGACGCACAGACCACGATCTCGCTGGCCTACGATTCGATCTTCGAGGTGGTGACCGACGATCAGCAGAAGCTTCAGCTCGCGACCTCGGGGACGGTCGAGCTCACCCGCCCCGACAAAGTCCGCACCACGCGCCAGTCGGGCTTCTCCGATACCGTGATGGTCTACGACGGGACGACGCTGTCCTTCCTCGGCAAGGGGCAGAACGCCTACGTCCAGACGCCCGTGACCGGAACGGTCGACGAGCTGATCGACCAGCTGCGCGACAAGTTCCACCGCCAGCTCCCGGGCGCCGATCTGCTGCAGTCAGGCGTATACGAGGAGCTGATGACCGACGTCACCGACGTGAAGGACCTCGGCAGCGGCGTGATCAACGGCGTCGAGTGCGACCACCTGGCGTTCCGCGCCAAGGACACCGACTGGCAGATCTGGATCGCGCAAGGCGAGAACCCCTACCCCTGCCGCTACGTGATCACCAGCAAGGGCGTCGACCAGGCGCCGCAGTTCACGATGGTGATCCGCGACTGGAAGGCCGGCGCGGCGGCCGGAGCCGCCGACTTCAGCTTCACGCCGCCGGCTGGCGCCAAGCAGATGGATGTCGCCGATCTGGCGAACCTGCGCGAAACCAGCGACCTGCCAGAGAACTACCGGATTGGAGCGGAGCAATGACCATGACCAGGAAACTCGGCCTCGCGCTGGCAGCGGGCTTCGTCGTTCTCGCAGGGTCGGAAGCGGCCAACGAGATCACGGACAGCGAGCGGTTCAGCTTGGTCTCGCCGGCCCATGCGGTAGTAGGGCGCCCGCTGACACCGGTCAGCGTCGCGGGCGTCGCCCGCCGCACGGCGCGGCGCTGCGCGGCCGGGGTCTACAACTGCTGAGCGCAGGGGGCCGCCCGGGCGGGCGGCTATCGCGACAGCGCCAGCTTGGCCGACCGTTTGCGCGGTCTTGGCGAACGATGCTTCGAGCCCGCCCGACAGGTGGAGCAGCGCCTGCGGGTGCGGGCGAGATCCGGGGC
>DATDLP010000065.1:0-4053 GCA_036519255.1 Croceibacterium sp. | reverse complement strand
AGCCAGGCCGACGAGGAGATCGCCGCGCTCAAGGCTTCCGCCGAGCACCAGGCGAGCGAGATCGTCGAGAAGGCCAAGCGCGACAGTGCCGCGCTGATCGAGCGGCGCAAGGCGATGGCCGAGACCAAGATCGCCGCCGCCGAGCGCGCCGCGGTCGACGAGGTCCGCGCGGCTGCGGCGCGCACGGCTGCGGTTGCCGCGGGCCAGCTGATCGGCGAGCAGCACGGTACCGAGGCCGACCGCAAGCTGGCCGACCAGATCATCGCCGGTCTGTGACGGCGGCGCGCGCCGGCGCAAGCCGGCGGGTGCGACTTCACCCTCTTTATCGAGCATGACGGCCCTGGACGCTCGCGCGTCGAGGGCCGTTCGCTTTCGAGGCTATTCGTTCGGCAGGAAGTCCGGCACCGAGAGGTAGCGCTCGCCGGTGTCGTAGTTGAAGCCGAGCACGCGCGTGCCGGCGGGCAGTTCGGCGAGCTTCTGCTGGATCGCGGCAAGCGTCGCGCCGCTCGAGATGCCAACCAGCAGGCCTTCCTCGCGCGCGCAGCGGCGCGCCATCTCGCGCGCATCCTCGGGCTCGACCTGGATTGCGCCGTCGATCGCCTGGGTGTGCAGGTTGGCCGGAATGAAGCCGGCGCCGATGCCCTGGATCGGGTGCGGGCCGGGCTGGCCGCCCGAGATGACCGGTGAAAGCGTCGGCTCGACCGCGTAAGCCTTGAGGCCGGACCAGGCCTTCTTGAGCTCCTCGGCGCAGGCGGTCAGGTGCCCGCCGGTGCCGACCCCGGTGATCACGACGTCGACCGGGCTGTCCGCGAAGTCGGCGAGGATCTCCTGCGCGGTGGTGCGCGCGTGGACCGTGACGTTGGCCGGGTTCTCGAACTGCTGCGGCATCCACGAGCCGGGGGTTTCGGCGATCAGCTCCTCGGCGCGGGCGAGCGCGCCCTTCATGCCCTTCTCCTTGGGCGTGAGGTCGAACGTCGCGCCGTAGGCGAGCATCAGCCGGCGGCGCTCGAGGCTCATCGACTCGGGCATCACCAGCACCAGCTTGTAGCCCTTTACCACGGCGACCATCGCCAGGCCGATCCCGGTGTTGCCGCTGGTCGGCTCGATGATCGTGCCGCCGGGCTGCAGCGCGCCCGAGCGCTCGGCGTCCTCGACCATCGCCAGCGCGATGCGGTCCTTGATCGATCCGCCGGGGTTGGCCCGCTCGCTCTTCACCCACACCTCGTGGTCGGGGAACAGGCGCGCGAGGCGGATGTGCGGGGTGTTGCCGATGGTGGCGAGGACGGTGTCGGCCTTCATGAGGTTGGTTCCTTCGCTTGATCCGGATGCAGGAATGTCGGGGCGAACGTCCTTGCTTTACGCAGCTCAGGAAAGATCACGGCCCAGATCGCCACCACGACTATCGCACCGACCCCGCCGAAGGCAACAGCCCCGGCCGCGCCGAGCAGCCCGGCGGCAAGGCCCGACTGCAGCTCGCCGAGCTCGTTCGAGGCCGAGATCGCGAGGCCCGAGATCGCCGAGACGCGGCCGCGCATCGTGTCGGGCGTGTTGAGCTGGACCAGCGAGTTGCGGATGAACACCGAGATCATGTCGGCCGCGCCGAGCACTGCCAGCAGGCCGAGCGACAGCGCGAAGCTGCGCGACAGCGCAAAGCCGATCGTTGCCGCGCCGAACGCGACCACCGCCCACAGCATCTTGACCCCGACGTCGCGCTCGAACGGCCGCCAGCTGAGCCACGCGGCGACCAGCGAGGCGCCGACCGCGGGTGCGCCGCGCATCAGGCCGAGACCCTCGGGACCGACGTGGAGGATGTCGCGCGCGAACACCGGCAGCATCGCGGTCGCGCCGCCGAGCAAGACCGCGAACAAGTCGAGCGTGATGCAGCCGAGCAGGAAGCGCTCCTTGCGCACGAACACGAAGCCGTCGGCGATCTGCTTGAGAGGGTGCCGCGGCGGCCCGTCCTGCGCTGCGCGCACGGGGCGGATCGTCGAGACCAGCCCGCCCGAGACCAGCAGCAGCCCGGCGGCAAGGAAGTAGGGCAGCGAATGGCTCTCGGCGAACAGGAAGCCTCCCACCGCGGGGCCGATCACGGTCGCGCCCTGCCAGCCCATCGAGCTCAACGCGATGGCCTTGGGCAGCAGGCTCGGCGGCACGATGTTGGGCGCGATCGCGCTCAGCGCGGGGCCGTGAAACACCCGTGCGGCGCCGTGGGCTGCGGCAAGCGTGAACAGCAGCGGCAGCGTGAGCGCGTCATTGGCTGTGAAGATCGCGAGCGTAAGCGCGATGCCGCAGTCGATCACGTTGGCGAACAGCACCACGCGGCGCCGATCGAACCGGTCGGCGGCGACCCCGGCCACCGGTGTCAGCAGGAACAGCGGCACGAACTGCGCGGCGCCGAGCAGCCCGAGCATGAACGCCGCGTCCTTGAGCCCCATGCCGTACTCGGAGCGGGCGACATCGTAAGTCTGGTAGCCGATCAGCACCACGACCGAGAGCGTGGCGAACGTGGCGAGGAATCGGGCGAGCCAGAAGCGCCGGTAGTCGGCGATCTGCAGCGGGGAGGTGGGTTCGGGAGACGGGTCGCTCACAGTCCCGCCATGGCAGGCGGGCGGGGGAGTGCCAAGTGGGGCGATACTTTGCTCGGATTCAACGCACCTTCGTCATCCCGGCGAAAGCCGGGACCGTGTGCATTTGGCGCCGCGCTTGCGGGCATGAGGTCCCGGCTTTCGCCGGGATGACGGTATTGGGAGGGTGTGCTTCTCTTAGCCCCGCCGGCGCAGGCGCGGGTTGGGCTGCAGCTCGCCGATCATGGCGATGAAATCGTCGAGGCGAACGATGCGCTCGAACTGGAAGCCGGCACGGTCCTCGGTGATCCAGATGCAGTAAGCCTCGATCCGGCCGATCACCGGCAGGCGGATGATCACGCGATCGCCGCGCTCGAGGTCGGTCGCAGCCTTCTCGCCGGCATCGACCATGAAGCCGTGCGCCGAGAGGTTGCAAACATGCAGCTTGACGTCGCCGCGCGTGCGGTGCTCGCCGATCACCGGAAAATCGACCGGGTGGCGCGTCGAGCGGCGCATGTCGGGCACGGAAAGCTGAGCGCCGCCTGCCATTTATCCCGAACTCCCCTGCTCTTGATCCAGATCAGTTCCTTCGCAGGAAATGCTGGATAAAGAGTAAAGGCGAGCGTCAGGAACCGCGCAGGATCGCGTGCTTCTTGCGGCCCAGGCTGAGCTTTTTCTCCTCGCCCGCGGCGACCTGGATCAGGTGTCCCGGATCGGTCACGGGCGTGTCGTCGATGCGCACCGCGCCCTCGGCGATCTTGCGCTTGGCCTCGCCATTCGAGGCGGTGAAGCCGACATCGGTGCAGGCCTGGCCGAGCCGCACGCCTTCGGGCGGTACGCTCAACACGGGAAGGTCGTCGCCGAGACCGCCGCCGGCAAAGGTCGCCGCCGCAGTCGCCTCCGCCGTGCGCGCGGCTTCGTCGCCGCGGGCGAGCCGCGTGATCTCGTTTGCGAGGACGATCTTGGCCTGGTTGATCTCGGCGCCTTCGAGCGACTCGAGCCTGGCGATGTCGTCGAGCGGCAGGTCGGTGAACAGGCGCAGGAACTTGCCCACGTCGCGGTCGTCGGCGTTGCGCCAGTACTGCCAGAAGTCGTAGCTTGGCAGCTGCTCCTCGTTGAGCCACACCGCGCCCGCGGCGGTCTTGCCCATCTTGGCGCCGTCGGCGGTGGTCAGCAGCGGGGTGGTGACGCCGAACACCTCGGTCCCGTCCATCCGCCGGCTGAGCTCGACGCCGTTGACGATGTTGCCCCACTGGTCCGAGCCGCCCATCTGCAGCCGGCAGCCGATATCCTTCGCCAGATGGCGGAAGTCGTACCCTTGCAGGATCATGTAGTTGAATTCGAGGAAGGTCATCGGCTGCTCGCGCTCGAGGCGCAGCTTCACCGAGTCGAACGCCAGCATCCGGTTGATGGTGAAGTGGGTGCCGAAGTCGCGCAGGAACTGGACGTAGCCGAAGCTCGACAGCCAGGCGTCGTTGTCGAGCATGAC
>DATDLP010000064.1:0-12753 GCA_036519255.1 Croceibacterium sp. | reverse complement strand
GGCGAAGAGCAGGCCGCCTTCGCGCCCGAAGAGGACGGCGTCGCGCCGACCGTTACCGTGTTCGCGCCGGGCCGGGCGACGGTCGCCGGGATCATCAACACCACCGGCTCGCTCGCTGCGCGCTACGAGCTTCCGGTCGGCGTGGTCGGCGAAGGCGGGCGCGTGGTCTCGATCCCGGTCGAGGCCGGGCAGTGGGTGCGTGCAGGGCAGGTGCTCGCGGTGATCGACCGCTCGGTGCAGAGTCAACAGGCCGAAAGCTCGGCGGCGCAGATCGAGGTCGCGCGGGCTGATGCCAACCTCGCGCAGGCCAATCTCGAGCGCGCGATGAAGCTCGTCGACCGCGGGTTCATCAGCACCGCCGACATCGATCGGCTGACCGCGACGCGCGACGCGGCTCGCGCCCGCGTGCGCGTGTCCGAGGCGCAGTACCGCGAACTGCTCGCGCGCAACGCGCGCCTCAACATCGTCGCACCGGCCGCGGGCCTCGTGCTCGAACGCAACGTCGAGATCGGCCAGGTCGTCGGCTCGGGCGCCGGCGCGCTGTTCGCCATTGCCCGCGGCGGCGAGATGGAACTGCGCGCGCAGCTGGGCGAGACCGACCTCGCGGCGGTTCCGATGGGTGCGACCGCATCGGTCGTCCCGGTCGGGACCGACAAGACCTTCACCTGCCGCGTGTGGCAGAAGGCGCCGGTGATCAACGAGCAGACGCGCCAGGGCATGGCGCGCTGCGCGATGGCCTACGCGCCCGAGCTGCGTCCCGGCGGGTTTGCCACCGCGCGGCTCAACAGCGGCGCGGTGGTCGCGCCGATGCTGCCCGAAAGCGCGATTCAGTCCGACGACAAGGGCAGCTACGTCCTGATCGTCGACGGGCAGAACAAGGTGCAGCGCCGCGACGTCAAGCTCGGCATCGTCACCGACCAGGGCATTGCGATCGACTCCGGTCTCAACGGCACCGAGCGCGTTGTCGCGCGCGCCGCCGGGTTCCTGACCGTGGGCGACGCCGTGCGCCCGGTCGCCACGAGGAACTGAGCGCTCCTCGATGAACTTCCGCAATCTTTCCGCCTGGTCGATCCGCAATCCGATCGTCCCGATCCTGGCCTTCCTCGGGCTGGTGATTGCGGGCATCATGAGCTTCGCCAGCATGGACGTGCAGGACGAGCCGGACATCGAGTTCCCGGTCGTCATCGTGCAGATCTCGCAGCCCGGCGCCGCGCCGAGCGAGATCGAGAACCAGATCACCCAGCGGGTCGAGGCGGCGGTCCAGACGATCGACGGGGTCGAGAACATCAACTCGACCGCCAACGAGGGCAACTCGCAGACCCAGATCGAGTTCGCGCTCGGGACCGACATCGGCGAGGCGGTCAACGAGGTCGAGAGCGCGGTCGACCAGATCCGCGGCGAGCTGCCCGACGGCATCCTCGAGCCGCGCGTCTCCAAGCAGCAGACCAGCTCCGACCCGATCGTGTTCTTCGGCGTGCGCGCCAACGACATGACGATCGAGCAGCTCTCGTGGTTCATCGACGACACCGTCACCAAGCGGCTGCTGACCGTCGAGGGCCTGGCCGAGGTCAACCGCAACGGCGGCGTCGACCGCGAGATCCTCGTGATCCTCGACCCGGCCAAGATGCAGCAGATGGGCGTCACTGCGAGCCAGGTGAACAACGCGCTGCGCCAGCTCAACCTCAACGCCGCGGGCGGGCGGGCCGAGATCGCCGGCTCGCGCCAGTCGGTGCGCGTGCTCGGCAATGCCAGTTCGGCTTTCGAGCTGTCGCAGACGCAGATCTCGCTGGGCGGCGGCCGCACGGTCAAGCTGGCCGATATCGCCCGCGTCAGCGACGCCTACGGCGAGCTGCGCTCGATCGCCAAGATCAACGGCAAGCAGGTGGTCAACTTCTCGGTCACGCGTGCGCGGGGTGAATCCGATGTCACCGTCTACGACGGCGTGATCGAGGTGCTGCAGGATCTCGAGGCGGAGAACCCCGGGATCAAGTTCACCCGCCTGTTTACCGAGGTCGACTACACCAAGGCGCAGTACGAAAGCTCGATGGCCGCGATGGTCGAGGGCGCTGTGCTCGCGGTGATCGTGGTGTTCCTGTTCCTGCGCGACTGGCGTGCGACGATCATCGCCGCGCTGGCGATCCCGCTCTCGGCGATTCCCACCTTCTGGGCGATGGACCTGATGGGCTTCACGCTCAACACGCTGTCGCTGCTCGCGCTCGGCCTCGTCGCGGGCGTGCTGGTCGACGACGCAATCGTCGAGATCGAGAACATCGTCAGACACATGCGAATGGGCAAGAGTGCCTATCAGGCGTCGATTGACGCGGCCGACGAGATCGGCCTCGCGGTGGTCGCGACTACCTTCTCGATCGTCGCGGTGTTCCTGCCCGTGGGCCTGATGCCCGGCATCTCGGGCCAGTTCTTCAAGAACTTCGGCCTCACGGTCGTGGTCTCGGTGCTGATGTCGCTGGCGGTCGCGCGCATGATCACGCCGATGGTCGCGGCCTATTTCCTCAAGGCCAAGGGCCACGCCACGCACGGCGAAGGCTACCTGATGGATCGCTACATGGAGATCCTGCGCTGGTCGATCGATGCCAGCAAATCGCGCGGGCTGCGCAAGAAGTATCGCGACACGCGCTCGCGGCTCGCCTTCCACGTGCCGAGCCTGATCCTCGGCGCTGCCGGGGCGGCCTATGCCGTGTACGACGCGGGAAGCAGCGGCGCGAGCGGCGGGGAAGAAGCTGCCGGCCTGCCGTGGTTCATGATGATCCTGTACTTCATCGGCGGCTATATCGCCGGCGGGCTGGTGACCTTCCTCGTCGGCCTCGCCGTTTCGGCCATGGCCGGGTGGGAGGCGAACAGCTACACGCGGCGCACGGCCAAGTTCGCCGCCTACTTCGTCGACCACCGAATGTGGATGATCGGCGTCGGCTTCGGTGCGCTGCTGATGACGGGCACGTTGTTCTACGTGCTGCCGACGCAGTTCTTCCCCAACAACGACAGCGATTTCGCGCAGATCGGCGTCAGCATGGTGCCGGGCACGACGATCGAGCAGACCGAGGCGGTGGTCGACTCGATCGCCGCGCGGATGGAGCAGGAGCCCGAAGTCGCGCTTGCGCTCGGCATCGCGCGCGAGGGCAACGGCAACGTCCGCCTGGTCTTCCATCCCGACCGCGCGCGCACCAGCCTCGAGTTCGAGCGCGAGCTGGCTCCGGTGCTGCAGCAGTTTCCCGATGCGCGAGTCAACTTCCGCGACCAGCAGGGCGGCGGCGGCGGCGGCAGCGGCCGTTCGATCAACATCATGCTGTCGGGAGGCGATCCGGTCGCGCTCCAGGGTGCCGCGAGCACGCTGGTCGAGCAGATGGCCGAGGTCGAAGGTGCGGTGGCGCCGCGCATCGAGCGCGACCTGCAGCGGCCCGAGCTGATCATCAAGCCGCGCGAAGACCTCGCATCGAGCCTCGGCGTTTCGACCCAGGCGCTGAGCCAGGCAATCCGCATCGCGACGATGGGCGACATCGATCAGAACGCGGCGAAGTTCTCGCTGTCCGACCGACAGATCCCGATCAGAGTCCGGTTGTCCGAAGGCAGCCGGCGCGACATTGCCACGATCCGCAACCTGCCGGTTCCGACTGCGGCCGGAGGCTCGGTGCCGCTCGAACGCATCGCCGAGATCACGTTTGGCATGGGGCCGACGAGCATCCAGCGCTACAACCAGAACCGTCGGATATTCATCAGCGCCGATCTAGCGCCCAACGTCGCGCGCGGGGACGTGATGAGCGCGATCCAGAACCTGCCGATCATGGAGAACCTTCCCGCGGGCGTGTCGAACACCCCGGTCGGATCCGACGAATGGCAGGGCGAGCTGATGAACAGCTTCGGGATCGCGCTCGGCGCCGGCGTGCTGCTGGTGTTCTCGGTGCTCGTGCTGCTCTACCGCCGGCTGGTCTCGCCGCTGGTCAACATGGGCTCGCTGTTCCTCGCTCCGCTCGGCGGGCTCATCGCGCTCGGCTTGCTCGGGCAACCGGTCTCGCTGCCGGTGTTCATCGGCGTGCTGATGCTGTTCGGCATCGTGGCCAAGAACTCGATCCTGCTGATCGACTTCGCGATCGAGGAAATGGAGGCCGGCAAGCGCAAGCGCGATGCGATCATCGAGGCGGGGCACAAGCGCGCGCAGCCGATCGTCATGACCACGGTGGCGATGATCTTCGGCATGCTGCCGACCGCGATCTCGCTATCCGGTGACGCCGCGTGGCGTGCGCCGATGGGCACCGTGGTGATCGGCGGGCTGATCCTCTCGACGCTGCTCACGCTGCTGATCGTGCCCGCGGGCTTCAGCCTGGCGGACGGGATCGAGAAGCGGCTCGGCCCATGGATGCGCGAGCGCTTCCTGACCTACAAGCCGGGCGACGACAGCAGCGGTCAGGCCGAGGCCTATCCCGCCGAGTAACGAGCCCGGCCCGCCCAAGGGCCTCCCGGCACCGCGTGGGCCGGTCACCACGCTTGCTTCGCGCGCCGACCGCGCGCGGCGCATGCGCATCGTCGCAACCGCGCTGCTGGTGGCGATGGCGATGGTGTTCATCGTGGCGCTGCAGTTCGAGCATCTGCACCCCGCGGTGGGCTACCTTGTCGCCTTCACCGAGGCGGCGATGGTCGGCGGGCTGGCCGACTGGTTCGCGGTCACCGCGCTGTTCCGCCAGCCGCTCGGCATCCCGATCCCACACACCGCGATCATCCCCGAGAAGAAGGACCGCATCGCCGACACGATGGCGGGGTTCCTGCGCGACAACTTCCTCACGCCGATCGTTGTCGCGCGCCGGATGCGCGGAATGAACCTCGCACGCGCGGCCGGCGATTTTCTCGCCGAGCCGCGCGAGCGCGGGCGCGGCCGCATCCGCGAAGGGGCCGCGGGCCTGTTGGCCGAGATGCTCGAATCGCTCGATCCCGAGCGGCTCGGCAATCAGGTCCGCGCCGGCCTCGCTCGCCAGGCCGAGCGGATCGAGATCGCGCCGCTGCTCGGCAGCGCGCTCGGCGCGGCGATTGCCGACGGGCGCCATCGGCCGCTGCTCGATGCAATGATCCGCTGGGCCGGGGTCGCGCTCGAGCGCAACGAGGAGATGGTCCGCTCGATGATCCAGGCGCGCGCCAACGCGCTGCTGCGCTGGACCGGGCTCGACGAGAAGCTCGCCAGCTCGGTGCTCGACGGGCTCTACCGGCTGCTGGCCGAAGTGCTGGTCGATCCGAATCACCCGCTGCGCCGCACGGTGGAGGAAGGGCTCGAGAGGCTCGCGCACGACCTCGTGCACGATCCCGCGACGCGCGAGAAGGTCGAGACAGTCAAGAACGACATCCTCGGCAACGCCGCGGTCGGCGACTGGTGGAACGGCGTGTGGGAGAAGCTGCGCCTGTCGCTGATCGAGATGGCCCGCGATCCCGAGGCGGCGCTCGGTGGCCAACTCGGCGACAGCCTCGCCGAGCTTGGGCGCTCGCTGCAGCAGGATCCGGCGCTGCAATGGCAGGTCAACCGCTTCGCCCGCCGCACCGTGGTCGGCGTCGCCACCCGTTACGGCGCGAACATCGTCCAGCTGGTGTCGGAGACCGTGCGCCGGTGGGATGCGCAGACCCTCACCAACCGGCTCGAGAGCGCGGTCGGACGCGACCTGCAGTTCATCCGCATCAACGGCACGCTGGTCGGCGGGCTCGTGGGAGTGACGATCCACGCGTTGTCGCAATGGCTGTGAGTGGAGCAATGAGGGGAATCTCGGGCGGGGCGCCGCTGCTCGTCACCGAGCGGCTCGAACTGTGGGTGCCCACCGAAGCCGACCTGTGGCCGATGCACGCGGTCGTGAACGACCCCCGGACCAGCCGCTTTCTTCCCGAGCAGAGCGCGGCGGGCCATTTCGAGCGTTTCTGCCGTAACGCCGGCAGCTGGCTGCTCTACGGCTACGGCAGCTTCACGCTGCGTGAGCGCGCCAGTGGCGAGCTGATCGGCAATGCCGGCGTGTTCCGCAGCTTCCGCGGGCTCGGCGACGATTTCGACGACGCGCCCGAAGCCGGCTGGATCCTCCGCAGCGACCGCGTCGGCCAAGGGCTAGGGCGCGAGGCGATGACCGGCGCGCTCGCCTGGTTCGAGCGCGAGCACGGCGCGCGGCGCATCGTCTGCATGATCGCGCCGGGCAACGCACCGTCGCTCGGGCTGGCCGCAGCGCTGGGCTTTGCCGCCATGCGCGACGCGCAGCTACCGGACGGGGAGCCCGTCCGGCTGTTCGAACGCCGCCCCGAACTTCGTTAGGGTCCCGGCGCTCAGCGTCTCCCGCCCATCGGCGGGCCAAGGAACATCGGGCTGCCGAACCAGTAGCTGGCCATAGCCGCTCCCGCGGCGTCCTTGGCGGGCTGGAAGCTCGCCTTCTCCATCAGCGTGCTGCAGATCCTGTCGTTGAGCGCCCGGTCCAGCGTGGGCGTATGGATCGTGCACGCGGTGGGCTTGCCCGCGGCATCGATCAGCAGCCTCACCTGGTTGCCGTTGCCGGTGAACTTGGCGAAATCGCCGAACGAGATCATTCCTGCCGGGAGCCAGCCGTCGGGCGAAAAGTTGGGAATCGCCGGGACAGTCAGGGTCTTGTGCTTCTCGGCATCGAGACCCCAGGTCTTGAGCAGATCGTCGGCGCATTGCTGCAGCACCGCGATCGCCGCCGGCAGGTGGCTCGCCTCGATCTGCACCGGCTTCACAAGGCCTTCCTCGATCCTGATTCCGGTGATGCCGCCCGCGCTATCCTGCTCGCCCTGCCGGCTGTAGACCGGCGGCGGAGCAGGCGGCTGGCCAGGTACCGGAGGGGTAAACACCATCGGCGCGAGCGTCAGGTTGTCGATGAACAGGTATTCCTTGCCATCGGCCGTAGGCATCCGGAAATAGGCCGCCTTCTGCGATGTGCCCGCAGGCAGGAAATGATAGCCGAGCTGGCTCGCGCCGCGAAACGGCCTGATCGCGTCGCCCGACAACATCAACCGCAGGAAGGCGCCCGGCTGGATGCGCTCCATCCCGAGCGAGATCGTATCCTCGCCGTTGGAGAAATCGCCGGCAAGGCGGCAATAGTCGTCACCGAAATCGACCGCCCACTGGCCCGAGAGCTTGAATGGCGCGTCCTGGGCCCGCGCTGCGGGCGCCACGGCCAGGGTTGCAACCGTCAACAACGATACCAGTGCTCTCATCGAAAACCTCCCATCCCGGAGGCGATGCTATTTCAGCTGGATAGGCAGGGCAAGACCGCGCGCGGCGATGCGACAATCGGCGACAGACGCGCGGCTCGGGTCTGGGTCTAAAGCTTGCCGGTCAGCTCGGGCACGATCGCGAACAGGTCGCCGACGAGGCCGATGTCGGCGACCTGGAAGATCGGCGCGTCGGGATTCTTGTTGATCGCCACGATCAGCTTCGAATCCTTCATGCCCGCGAGGTGCTGGATCGCGCCGGAGATACCGACCGCGAGGTACAGCGACGGAGCGACGATCTTGCCCGTCTGGCCGACCTGATAGTCGTTCGAGATGTAGCCCGCGTCGACCGCCGCGCGGCTCGCGCCCACCGCGGCGCCGAGCTTGTCGGCCAGCGGCACGATCAAGGCTTCGAAGGTCGCCGCGTCCTTGAGCGCACGCCCGCCCGAGACGACGATCCCGGCGCTGGTCAGCTCGGGCCGCTCGCTCCTGGTCGCGTCGAGCGAGACGAAGCTGGATAGCCCGGCGTCGCCAGGTCCGGCGATCGCTTCGATCGGGGCGGAGCCGCCTTCGACCTCCGCCTTCTCGAACGCAGTGCCGCGCACCGTCAGCACGAGCTTGGGGTCGGAGCTTTCTACCGTGGCGATCGCGTTGCCGGCGTAGATCGGGCGGATGAAGGTCCGCCCTCCCTCGATGCCGATCACTTCGGACAGCTGCATCACGTCGAGCAGCGCGGCGACGCGCGGGGCGACATTCTTGCCGGTGGTCGTAGCCGGGGCGACGAACGCGTCGTAAGCGGCCATGACCTGCGCCGCGAGCGGAGCCAGGTTCTCGGCCAGCCCGTGCGCGTAGGCGGCATCGGCGGCGACGAGCACCTTCTCGACTCCCGCGACCCTGGCCATGGCCTCGGCGACGGTCTGCGCCTCACCGGGATCGCCCGCCACCAGCGCATGCACCGCGCCCAGCTTCGCCGCGGCAGTGACCGCGGCCAGTGTCGCGTCCTTGACCGCGCCGCCTTCGTGCTCGACCAGAACCAGCGCGGTCATGCCACCACTCCCAGCGTCTTGAGCTTCGCCACCAGCTCGTCGACCGAGCCGACCTTGATCCCCGCCTGCCGCACCGGCGGCTCGGCCACCTTGAGCACCTTGAGGCGCGGAGCGACATCGACGCCGTAGTCCGCGGGTGCCTTGGTCGCGAGCGGCTTGGAGCGTGCCTTCATGATGTTGGGCAGCGAGGCATAGCGCGGCTCGTTGAGCCGGAGGTCGGTGGTGACGATCGCCGGCAGCATGAGCTTCACGGTCTCGAGCCCGCCATCGACCTCGCGCGTCACGGTGACCGTGTCGCCGTCGACCTCGACCTTGCTGGCGAACGTGCCCTGCGGCCGCCCGGCGAGCGCCGCGAGCATCTGCCCGGTCTGGTTGCTGTCGTCGTCGATCGCCTGCTTGCCCATGACCACGAGTCCGGGCTGCTCCTCGTCGCAGATCGCCTTGAGGATTTTGGCCACTGCCAACGGCTCGACCGCCGAGCCGTCGTCTTCTGGGGTCTCGACCAGGATCGCCCGGTCGGCGCCCATCGCCAGGGCGGTGCGCAGCGTCTCGGCCGACTTGGCCGGCCCGATCGACACCGCGACGATCTCGCTCGCGTGGCCCTTTTCCTTGAGCCGGATCGCTTCCTCGACCGCGATCTCGTCGAACGGGTTCATGCTCATCTTGACGTTGGCGAGATCGACTCCGCTGCCGTCCGCCTTGACCCGCGGCCGCACGTTGTAATCGATGACCCGCTTGACGGGGACGAGGATCTTCATCGGCGCTCTCCCGCACGACAAACCGTGCGTAATATTCTTTCGCCGCTCATTGCCCTTATTGCGTCGAGAATCAAGGGCGGGTCACGCGGCCTGCTTTACCTCGGCCACGATCTTGCGCGCGGCGTCGCCGAGATCGTCGGCGGGAATGATCGCCAGCCCCGAGCTGGCGAGGATCGCCTTGCCCTCGTTGACGTTGGTCCCTTCGAGCCGCACCACCAGCGGCACGGTCAGCGCCATCTCGCGGGCGGCGGCGACGATGCCCTCGGCGATCGTGTCGCAGCGCATGATCCCGCCGAAGATGTTGACCAGGATGCCCTTCACCGCCGGGTCGGAGAGAATGATCTTGAACGCCGCGGCGACCTTCTCCTTCGAGGCGCCGCCGCCGACGTCGCAGAAGTTGGCCGGGAACGCGCCGTTGAGCTTGATGATGTCCATCGTCGCCATGGCGAGGCCGGCGCCGTTGACCATGCAGCCGATGTTGCCGTCGAGCTTGATGTAGGCGAGGTCGAACTTCGAGGCCTCGATCTCCATCGGGTCCTCCTCGCTCTCGTCGCGCAGAGCCTCGACCTCGGGCTGGCGTAGCAGCGCGTTCGAATCGAAGCTCATCTTGCTGTCGAGCACGAGCAGCTCGCCCTGCTCGGTCTCGACCAGCGGGTTGATCTCGATCATCGAGCAGTCGAGTGCGACGAACGCGTCGTACAGCTGCTTCGCCAGCTTTTGCGCCGCCTTGGCGGTCGCCCCCGACAGCTGGAGGGCATGCGCCACCGCGCGGCCGTGGTGCGGCATGAACCCGGTCGCCGGGTCGATCGTCAGCGTGGTGATCTTCTCGGGCGTGTCGTGCGCCACGTCCTCGATGCTCATTCCGCCTTCGGTCGAGACGACCATGGCGATCCGGCTGGTGGCGCGGTCTATCAGCAGCGCGAGGTAGTATTCCTTGGCGATGTCTACCCCATCGGTCACGTAGAGCCGGTTGACCTGCTTGCCCGCCGGGCCGGTCTGGATCGTCACCAGCGTGTTGCCGAGCATCTCGCGCGCGTTGGCCTCGACCTCCTCGATCGATTTGGCCAGCCGCACGCCGCCCTTGGCCTCGGCCGGCAGCTCGGCGAACTTGCCCTTGCCGCGCCCGCCGGCGTGGATCTGCGCCTTGACCACGTAGAGCGGGCCGGGGAGCCGCTTGGCGCCCTCGACCGCTTCCTTGACCGTGCGCGCCGCATGGCCCGCGGGGACGCCGATGCCGAACTTCGCGAGCAGCTGCTTGGCCTGGTATTCGTGGATGTTCATCGGGAATCCGCCTTGCCGGAGAGTCGGCGCGCATAAGCACAGCGTCGGGCGGCTTGCAAACCCTTCGCTCCGGCTTCACTTGGCGGCGATGATCGACCGCGCGCGCCTCGAGGACATCTGCCGCGAAGCCGGCGCCATGGCGCTCCGCCAGTGGCCCGGCGGCGGCCATGCGCTCGAAAGCTGGGAGAAGGTGCCCGGCAGCCCGGTGTGCACCGCCGACCTCGAGGTCGACGCGTTTCTGCACCGCGAGCTCGGCCGGCTGCTGCCCGCCGCCGGCTGGCTGTCGGAGGAGACCGCCGACGACCCCGTGCGGCTGGCGAAGGACCTGATCTGGCTGGTCGATCCGATCGACGGCACGCGCGACTTCATCGCCGGCCGCACCGGCTGGGGGGTCTCGGTCGCGCTGATCAGCGCCGGCAAGCCGTTGATCGGCATGCTGTTCGCCCCGGCCCGCGACGAGGAGTGGAGCGCGGTAGCCGGGCAGGGTGCCACGCTCAACGGTCGGCGCATCGCCGCCAGCACGCGGCGCGAGCTGCCTGGCGCGCGAGTCCCGGCACGCGCGCTGCCGATGGAGGACCGCGACCTTCTCATGGTCGAGCGTCCCAATTCGATCGCGCTGAGGATCGCGATGGTCGGCGACGACCGCGCCGACTTGCTTGCGACGCTACGCTGGGGGTTCGAGTGGGACGTGGCCGCCGCCGCGCTGATTGCGCGCGAGGCGGGCGCGGCGGTCAGCGACGCGTTCGGTCACACGCTGAGCTTCAACAAGCGCGATCCGCAGGCGTTTGGCGTACTCGTCTGCGCCCCGGCGATTCACGCAGCGGCGGTCGCGCGCCTGGCCGACCGCGCCGCGCACTACGCGGCCAATCCCTGACCAAAGAGGCCGGCCCCTTGCGGGACCGGCCTCCCTGCGCCGCTGCGCAACAGCCTAACGGCGAGCCGCGCTCGCGTCTTCCTGGCTGATCGGGGTGATGCGGATCTCGACTCGGCGATTCAACGCCTTGCCTTCCGCGGTGGTGTTGTCGGCCCTCGGGTATTGCTCGCCGTAGCCCACGGTGGCGATGCGCGAGCCCGCGACGCCGCGCATCACGAGGTAGCCTTTGACCGCTTCGGCGCGCCGCTGCGACAGATCGAGGTTGTACGCATCCGAGCCGTCCGCATCGGTGTGTCCCATCACGTCGATCAGGCTGTCGGGATACTTCTGCAGGCTGCTCGCGACCTCGTCGAGCGCGGCGCGGAAGCTGGGGGAAATGGTGGTCGACGCGGTGGCGAAGGTCACGTCGGGCAGGTTGACCAGAATGCTCTCGCCGTCGGGGGTCTTGCTCACGTCGACGCCCGAACCCTCGGTCGCCTCGTCGAGTTCCTTGATCTGCTGGTCCATGCGGTTGCCGATCACCGTGCCGGCGATGCCGCCGATCCCCGCGCCGATGATCCGCGCGCTCTTGCCGCCCACCAGGTCGCCGAGCAGATAGCCGAGCCCGGCGCCGCCCACGCCGCCGATCGCGGTTCGCGAGACGTGCTGCTCGCCGGTGTTTGGGTCGGTCACGCAGGCGGCCAGGCCGAACAGCGACACGGCGGCAACGCCGGTGACGAAAAGGCGCGATGTCTTCATTATGCTTCCTCGCGAATGGTTTCGGGCAATCCCTCGGCCCGCGGTGCGGGCATGGAATGACAGTCTGGAAACGCCCTGCAGCGGGCACCGTTCCATGGTCTGCGCATGGCGGGTATCGGGGCAGCACCTGATCTGCTAGCCGGGCGCTTCCGATGCCGCCGTTTCCCTGGTCCGATCTAGCCGTGCTGGCCGCGTTGATCCTGCTCAACGGGGTCTTCTCGATGTCCGAGCTGGCGATCGTCTCCGCCCGCCCGGCGCGGCTGCGGCTGGCCGCCGATCGCGGCAGCGGCGCGGCCAAGGTCGCGCTGCAGCTCGCCGCGGACCCGGGCAAGTTCCTCTCGACCGTGCAGATCGGCATCACGCTCGTCAGCATCGTCAACGGGGCCATTTCCGGGGCCACGCTGGGCGACCCGCTCGGCGCGCAGCTGGCGGCGCTGGGCGTGCCGACCGACCTGGCCGACGACGCGGGCTTCGCGCTGGCGATCGCGGCGACGACCTACCTGAGCATAGTCGTCGGCGAGCTCGTGCCAAAGCAGCTCGCGCTGCGCGCGGCCGAGCCGATCGCGCTGGCGATGGCGCGGCCGATGGCGTGGCTGGCGATCGCGGCCAAGCCGATCGTCTGGCTGCTCGACGCCTCGTCGAACGTGCTGCTGCGGCTGTTCGGCCTGCGTCACAGCGGCGAGCACAGCCTCACCGCCGAGGAGCTGCACATGCTGTTCGCCGAGGCGACGCATTCGGGCGTGATCGAGGAGCAGGAACGCGCGATCCTGTCGGGCGTGATGCGGCTGACCGACCGTCCCGTGCGCGAGCTGATGACCCCGCGCACCGAGATCGACTGGCTCGACCTGTCGGCGGG
>DATDLP010000063.1:0-9914 GCA_036519255.1 Croceibacterium sp. | reverse complement strand
CGAGGCGGGCCAGGCGGTGGCGCTCGACTATCGCTTCTTCAGTGACGAGCGCGATGCCGGAGAGGCGACCGCGCGGCTCGACGCGCTGGCCGAAGTGGCGGAGACCGGACAAATCCTCGCGAGCAAGGCGCTGGCCTTTGCGCTGCTCGCAGAACGGCCCGACATCCGCGTCGAGCCGATGGGCGAGGTGCGCGGGGCTGACGGCTTCTTCCCGTTCTACGCGCTCGCCTGAGCGTCAGATCACCAGCTCCTCGAGCAGCCTCGACGACGTCACGCGCCAGGTGTCGCCCTCGCGGCGCACGATGCCGCGGCGTTCGAGCGCGCCGATCGCGCGGGAGGCGGTCTCGCGCGTGGTCTGCGCCTCGACCGCGAGCGCCGCGACCACAGGGGCCGGGCAAATCGTGTCGTCGTTCCCCAGCCTGGCCAGCAAGCAGGCGTAGACGCGGCCGGTGGCGGTGAGGGTGACGCGCGCAGCGAAGCGGTCGAGCATGTTGCCGAGCTGGCGGGCGAAAATGCGCGCGAGTCCGGCGCCGGCCTCGGCATGCGCCAGCGCGAGCCGCGACAGCTGCACCGTGTCGAGCGAGACCAGCTCCATCGCGCTCTTCGCCTGCACGTCGGCCCGCACCGGACCCGGATCGGGGTAGGCACCGAAGATCTCGCCGGGCTCGACCGTCGCGATCTGCACGCATTGCCCCTCGGAGCCCAGCGCCTTGACGTCGGCCGAGCCGGACAGGACGATATGGCAGCGGTGGTGCCGGTCGCCCTGATGCAGCAGGAAATCGTGCCGCTGCGCGTGCGCCCAGGTTCCGAGGCGGTCGAGGCTTGCGGCGACCGCCTCGGTGCAATCGAATGTTGCACGCAGCATGGCTATTCGTTCGGCTTCGGACGACATGCCGGCCCCCAATCCCCTCCGGTCACACTGCGCCGTCTGCGGCGAAAAGCAAGAATGGATCGGGGGCATCCGGCAAGTTGTCGGCCCGGATGCCGGCAGCGATTGAATTCAACCCGCAATCGACTAGCCTCGCGCGATGCGTCTGTTCCGCATCCTCTTTGCGTTCGATGCGATCGGCCTGCTGGTGCTGGCCTACTTCTTCGTCGAGGGCCTGCAGTACGGCGCCGGCGGGGACTACATGGGCACCTGGGCACCGATCCTGCTGCTCCCTATGGTGGGGCTGGCTGGTGCCTGGGGGCTGCGTGCCAACGGCCGCGCGGGTGCGGCCAACGCCCTGCTCGCCGTGCTGGCCGCGCCGTTCGTGCTCTACCTGCTGTTCATCGGCCTGTTCGTGGTGCTCGAGCCCGACATGCGGTGAAGCGGGGCTGTCGCGGGCGGCTTGCGCTTTCCCCCGGCGAGGGCGTCAGCAACGACGGGGTGACCCGCGCGCCGTTCGCGCGTAGGGCCGGCGCATGATCGCTCGCGAGCTTCTCGGCACGGCCCAGGTTCCCGGCGGGGAGGAGCTGCGGCTTTTCGCGCACGGGCGCGACTTCATCATCGCGCTCGGGCGCAACGAGCTGATGAGCACGCGCATGCGGCACTCCGAGGAACAGCTGGCCGAGCTGACGCTGGCGAGGATCGAGCGTACCGACCCGCACCTGCTGATCGGCGGCTATGGCATGGGCTTCACGCTGCGTGCGGCGCTGGCAGCACGGCCGAAAGTGCGGGCGACGGTGGCCGAGATCGTGCCCGAGATCGTCGAATGGGCGCGCGGGCCGATGGCCGAGCTGACCGCGGGGTGCCTCGACGATCCACGCGTCACGCTCGGCATGGGTGACGTTCTGGCGTTCATCGACGACGCTGCCGACGGCACCACCGGGAGCTACGATGCGATCCTGCTCGACGTCGACAACGGGCCCGACGGGCTGGTGCGGGCGGAGAACGGGCGAATCTATTCGTTCGCCGGGCTGCGCGCGGCGAAGGCGGCGCTGGCGCCCGGGGGCGTGCTTGCGGTGTGGTCGGCGGCACGCGATGCGGCGTTTACCCGGCGGCTGGAGAAAGCGGGTTTTGCGGTCGAGGAGGTCGAGGTGCGCGCACGGCCGAACGGCAAGGGGCCGCGGCACACGATCTGGTTCGCCCGCAGACCGTAGCAGCCCTTTTCTTTTGCCGCGCGTTGCGCGATGCCTCTGGCAGAGGCCGTGGGGGAGCGGACATGCGAAAACTTGGCACGATCATGCTGGCGATGCTCGCGCTGGCGTCGCCGCTCGGGGCGCAGACCGCGCGGCCGATGCTCGACTATGCCAGCGCGGCGAAGATCCGCGACGGTTGCGTCGCCTGGGCCACCGAGCGCAAGCTGTCGGTCGCGGTCGCGGTGTTCGACGAGCGCGGCACGCTGATGGCCTTCGGGCTGATGGACGGCGCGGCTTCGGCGGTGGGCGACTACGCGCAGTGGAAGGGCCGCTCGGCGGCGACGATCCACGTCGCTTCGGCCCAGACCGCCGAGTGGGGCCGGGGACCGCCCGGGCTGGCGACCTGGGAAGGCGGGGTGCCGGTGTTCTCGGGTAACGGCGCGCCGCTCGGCGGGGTCGGCGTGTCTGGTGCGGAGAGCGCCGAGGACGTCGCCTGCGGCAAGGCGGGGATCGCCGCCGCGGGGCTCCGGGACGCTAAGCCTTAGCGTTCCTCGCGGTTGAACAGCCACAGCATCGCGGCACGATAGCCTTCGCCGATGCTCGCGGCGTGGGTGCCGCCGGAGAGGTCGATCAGCTCAGCCTGCCATGGCGCGTCGGCAGCGCCCTCCCAGCGTTCGCCCCAGGCCAGCGCGCCCTGCCGCCGTTCGAGGCTGCGCTCGCGCGAGCCGGTCACCAGCGCGACGCCGAGGTCGCTGCGTTGCGGCCTGGCCTCGGGCACGGTGAACAGCGTCTCGCGTCCCGGCGTGAGCGAGGGGTTGCTGGCGATGCGGCCCCAGAACAGGTCGGGGTCCGCCACCGCCGACCACAGCACCATGTAGCCGCTGCGCGACTGGCCGACGAGCACGCGCCGCGTGGGATCGGCGCGCACGCGGCCTTCGACTTGCGGGATCAGCTCGGTCTTGAGGAAGCGCAGAAAGGCGGGCGCGCCGCCCTGGCGCTCGCCAGCGTCCGGAGCGGGGGCCGAGAAGTCGTAATCACGCGCGTTCACCGCTGGCTCAAACGAGCCGTAGGCGATCCCGACCACGATCGCATCGGGCAGGTTCTCGTCGTAATGCAGCAGCAGGTGCTGGGGTGCGAGCATGGGGAACAGCGTGTCGCCGTCAAGCAGGTAGACCACCGGCCAGCGCCGCTCGGGCTCGGCGGCGTAGCCTTCAGGGTAACGGACGAACACGTGGTAGAGCCGGTTGGCGGCCTGCGACTGCAGGCGGAAGTAGTCGCCGGCGAGGGAAGGCAGGTGGGCGATCGGCCCAGCCGCGGACGGGGCCTGCGCCGCCGAGGGCAGCGCGAACGCGAGCACCGCCGCTGCGGCAACGGTACGCAGAAGACTTGTCCCCACCGGTGTTCTCCCCGCCATCCCACTGGCACGCGAATAAGCGATCCGTCCGTCGGAGGCCAGCGACGCACGTTGGCCACAGGCGGCCGGCAATCGGCCGCGGTCGGCCAATCGGTGCTTGCTGCACCTGCGAAGGCGGAGGAAGGATCGGCCAGGGTCATCGGCCGGGGGACGCAGTTGGTGCAGCGCAAGACGCAGATCGTGGTGGTCGGAGGCGGCGCGGGCGGGCTCGAGCTGGTCCGCCGGCTGGGCGCGCGCTTCGGCCGCGAGGCGCACGACATCATCTTGGTCGAGAAGAACCGCACGCACATCTGGAAGCCGCTGCTGCACGAGGTCGCCGCGGGCGCGCTCGATGCAAACCTCGACGAGGTTGGCTATCGCAGCCACTGCCACCGCTGGGGCTATCGCTACTTCTTCGGCGCGCTCGAAAGCGTTGATCGCGCAAACCGGCAGATCACGCTCGCGCCGATGCTCGATGAGGACGGTAGCGTGCTCGTGGCGCGGCACGAGATCCGCTACGACTACCTGGTGATCGCGGTCGGCTCGGTGACCAACGATTTCGGCACCCCCGGGGTGGCCGAGAACTGCATGTCGCTCGACGACCGCGCCGGGGCCGACCGCTTCCGCAACCGCCTGCTCGACCACTGCCTGCGCGTGTCGCGCTCGATGACCGTGCATCCGGAAGATGACGCGCATGTGCGCATCGCGATCGTCGGCGGCGGCGCGACCGGAGTCGAGCTGGCGGCCGAGCTGTACAATTCGGCCGCGGCGCTGCGGCATTACGGGCTCGAGGTGTTCGACGAGAGCCGGCTGCAAATCACGCTGCTCGAGGCCGGCCCGCGCATCCTGCCGGCGTTGCCCGACAAGCTCGCCGCGGCGGCGCACGACGAGCTCGAATCGCTCGGGGTGCGGGTCTGCACCGGGGTCGCTGTGACCCGGGCCGAGCCGCACGTGCTGACCACGAAGGACGGCGAGCGGATCGAGGCCGACCTGCTGGTCTGGGCCGCCGGCGTCAAGGCGCCGCCGCTCCTCGCCGGGCTCGGGCTCGAGGTCAGCCGCAACAACCAGCTGGTGGTGCGCGAGACGCTGCAGACCGTGAGCGACGAGCGAATCTTCGCGATCGGCGATTGCTGCTGGTTCGTCCCCGCCGGGGCCGAACGGCCGGTGCCGCCGCGCGCGCAGGCGGCGCACCAGATGGCGACGACCGCGTTCGGCAACCTCGTGCGCCTGATGGACGGGCGGCCGCTCAGGCCGTTCGTCTACCACGACCATGGTTCGCTGGTCTCGCTGAGCCGGTTCTCGACCGTGGGCAGCCTGATGGGCAACCTTGTCGGCGGACGCATGGCGATCGAGGGTCGGCTCGCCAGGCTGGTCTACACTTCGCTCTATCGGATGCACCTGATCGCGATCCACGGCTGGGTGAAGGGCCTGGCGCTGCTGCTGGTCGGGCGGGTCAACCGGATCATCCGGCCGCGGCTAAAGCTGCACTGAGCGGCCCGATAGACGCGCGGCTTGAGCTCTGCCAAACCCCTTGAAAACCGGGGAGAGCCGATGCCGATCGAGACATTCGAAGGGAAAGTAGCCTTCATCACCGGCGGCGCCAGCGGGGTCGGGCTCGGGATCGCCAAAGTGCTCGCCGGGCGCGGGGCGCAGGTGGTGCTGGCGGACCTGCGACAGGACCATATCGACCGTGCGCTGGCCGACTTCGCTGGCGGCGGTCGCTCGAACGCGGCCTCGGCGCTGCGGCTCGACGTGACTGACCGCGGGCAATATCGCGAGGCCGCGGCGCAGATGCAGGAGCAGTTCGGCGGGATCGACATCCTGGTGAACAATGCCGGAGTGGGGCTCGAAGGGCCGATTCTCGAGGCGACTTATGCCGACTACGACTTCGGCTTCGGCGTGAACATCGGTGGGGTGATCAACGGCTTCGTCGAGTTTCTGCCGCAAATGATCGCGCACGGGCGCGGCGGGCATATCGTCTCGACCGCGAGCGTCGCGGCAGAGGTGGTGATGCCCGAGCGGCTGGCGATCTACGGCGCGAGCAAGGCGGCGGTGTGCCACTATTGCGAGGCCGTGAAGCCGGCGCTGGCGGGGCACGACATCGGCGTGTCGATCCTGCTGCCGGGGCCGGTCAAATCGAACATCCACGAGACGCGGGCCAATCGGCCGGCGCACCTGCAGGCCGGCAGCGGCTATCAAACCAGCGAAGAGAAGCTCAGCCGCCGGATCGTCGGCGAGAACTGGATGGAACCTGAGCAGGCGGGCGAACTGGTGGCAGAGGGCATCCTGACGAACGCGACCTACATCGTGACGCACGGGTTCTATAAGGACGCGATGCGCGAGCGGGCCGAGGCGGTGCTGGCGGCGACGCCCGACGTGAAGGAAGAAGCGCCCGACTTGGGGCAGTTCCGGGAGGAGTGATCCTCCCCCTCCCATGTCGGAGAAGTTTGGCTCAATGCCACAACCCCAGGATCAGCCCGATCAGCGTGAACTGCAGCGTGTGGTAGCCGGCGTTGATAAGCACCAGGCTCAGCTTCTCGCGCTGGAACAGGCCATTGATGCCGAAGCTCGTCGCCACCCAGCACAGCCCCGCTGCCAGCCCGGCCGAGGTGGCGAAGCCGAGCTCCGGCTGGGGTCCGAGGAACATCGCGAAGCACGCCGAGGCGATCAGCGCGAGCACGAACGATCCGCCGAAGATCAGCGCGGGGCGGCCCGAATTGGCCTGCTCGTCGCTCAGTCCGGCGGCGGCCTGCCAGCGCTTGCCGAACAGCACCGGCGAGTACCACAGTCCACCGAGCACGAACGCAGCCACCGTCGCGGCCAGGACCGCGAGCCAATTCACTTCGGGCATGATCGTTTCCCCCTCTCAGGCGTGCTCCCTCTCGGCACGCGCCAACAGCATGGCGAAATGGTCGCGCAGCGTGGCCACGCCGCGGTCGAAATGGCCGACGTCGCGGTGCGTGCGCGTCTGCATCACCCCGCCTTCCATCGTCGTCAGCACGAACTCGGCCATCGCCCGGCGGTCGAGGTCGGGCGGCAGGCGCTCGCCGGCATCGGCCAGGCACCGCTCGATCGCGCCGACCCACCCGGCGAAATTGACCGCGAGCAGCTCGCGCACCGCCGGATCGGCCTCGTGCAGCTCGAGCGCGAGGCTGCCGATCGGGCAGCCGTAAGTGCACTCGGTCTCGAGGATCAGCCAGCGGTACTTGGCAAGCAGTGCGAAGATCCGCTCGATCGGATCGTCGACCCCGCGCCACGCCGGCTCGACCAGCATCGGGTAGAGCCCGTCGCGATAGCGCTCGAGCACTGCGATCAGGATGTCCTGCTTGCCCGGGAACGCGTGGTACAAGCTACCCGAGTTGAGCTGGGTGCGGCTGAGGATGTCGGAGATCGAGGTCGAGTTGTAGCCCTTGGCCCAGAACAGCTCCATCGCCGCCTCGATGATGCGGTCGCGGGCCTTGCGTTCCTGGGCGTTCATCGGCGAGTCTCCATGCATTGATTGAACGATCAATCAAATCGTGAGTCAAGCCCGATTGCGCCATCTCGACCGGCAGGGAGGAACGGGTTAGGGGCAAGCCAAATCAGGGGCCAGGCGGCCAAGGGGGAACTCGAATGGAACATCTGACCGGCAAGGTCGCCTTCATCACCGGGGGCGCGAGCGGCATCGGGCTCGGCATGGCGCGCGCGTTTCTCGAGGAGGGGATGAAGGTCAGCCTCGCCGACTGGAGCGACGAGCACATCGCCAAGGCGCGCGAGCAGCTCGCGGGCAACAACGCGGTGCACTTCGTCAAGACCAACGTCGCCGAGCGGGACTCGCTGCGTAACGCGGTGCAGGAGACGCTCGACGCGTTCGGCAAGATCCACGTGTTGTGCAACAACGCCGGGGTGAACGGCGGCGGCACCGCCGCGTCCGACGACTTCGACGGCTGGGACCGGGCGCTGGCGGTCAATCTCGGCGGGGTGGTCAACGGCACCAAGATCATCGCCCCGATCATCCGCCAGCAGGGCGAGGGCGGGCACGTGGTCAACACCAGCTCGATGGCCGGCGTGGTGCCGCTGCCGGGGCTCGCCGCCTATTCGACCGCCAAGTACGCGGTGCGCGGCTTCTCCGAGAGCCTGCGGATGCAGCTGGCCAAGGACGGGATCGGCGTCTCGTGCCTGTTCCCCGGCGCCACCCGCACCGCGCTGGTGCCGCTGCCCGAGGACGATCCCGAGCACATCAAGGAAGAGGGCGCGCCGCAGTTCCTCAAGGATCTGTGGGACGCGATGCGCGGGGCGATCGATCCGTACGACACCGGCAGGGCGGTGGTCGAGGCGATCAAGGCCAACCGGTTCTACATCTTCACCAACCGCGAGTTCCTCGACGAGGTCGTGCAGCGTCACCGCGAGATCGAGGACGCCTTCCCCGCCGACGAGCCGACCCCGGGCCGGGTCAAGTTCGAGAGCATGCGCGCCGAGATGGTGCGCAACCTGATGGCTCCCGGCAACCGCCCGGTGCCGCCGAGGAAGGAAGGCGACTTCGCGCTCGATCTTGGCTCGGCCAGTCCGGCGGGCGGGCAGTAGGCGGCACGGTTCCGCTCGTCTCGCGGACCTGATAACGTCCGGCCCGGAGTCGTCCGCCGAGACAGCCGGGCGCCCCGGGTCGCAGTTCAACCCCACGCGGGAGAGCGCGCGATGAGCGAGACGATCGACGAAGCGAAAGTGCAGGAGCTGGCCGGCAAGGTGGTCGGCGACGTGGCCGGGGCGATGAGCCTGTTCATGGCCTATCTCGGCGACCAGGCCGGGGTGTTCGCGGCGATGGACGGCGCAGGGGCGGTCACGGTCGGGCAGCTTGCGGCGAACACCGGGCTCAACGAGAAGTACCTGCACGAATGGCTCGGCTCGGTGGCGGCGGCCGGCTACGTCACGTTCGATCCGGCGGGCGAAACCTTCCTGCTCACTCCGGAGCAGGCGCTGGTGTTCACCCGCGAGGGACAGCCGGCCTGCATGCAGGGGTTCTTCCAGCTGCTCGTGTCGCAGTTCGAGGGCCACGAAAAGGCGACGGAGACCTTCACCTCGGGCAAGGGGCGCCCGTGGGGCGATCACACCCAATGCCTGTTCTGCGGCACCGACCGGTTCTTCCGCCCCGGGTATCAGGCCAACCTGATCGACGCCTGGATCCCGGCGCTTGCCGGCGTCGAGGACAAGCTCAAAGCCGGGGCCAGGGTGGCCGACATCGGTTGCGGCCACGGCTCGTCGACGGTGCTGATGGCGCAGGCCTATCCCAACTCGACGATCCACGGGATCGACTTCCACGCGCCGTCGATCGAGCAGGCGAAGCGGAAGGCGGCGGAAGCCGGGGTAACCAACGTCGAATTCCAGGTCGCCAAGGCGCAGGACTTCGCCGGCCAAGGCTACGACTTCGCCTGCATCTTCGACGCACTGCACGACATGGGCGATCCGGTCGGCGCCGCGCGGCACATCCGCGAGACGCTCGCGCCGGGCGGCACCTTCATGCTGGTCGAGCCGATGGCCGGCGACAGCATGGGCGACAACATGCACGCGCTCGGGCAGATCTTCTACGCCGCCTCGTGCGTGATCTGCACCCCCAACTCGCTGTCGCAGGAGGTCGGCCTCGGGCTCGGCGCGCAGGCGGGCGAGAAGCGGTTGGCCGAAGTGTGCCGCGAGGCGGGCTTCACCAGCGTCCGCCGCGCCGCGGAGACGCCGACCAACATGGTGCTCGAGGTGACCGGCTAGCGGAAGGCGAAGGGCAGGATCGTGGGTCGCAGGGTCACACAAGTCACACCCTGTGACCCTCGCTGTCGCTCTGTTTTCGGTAATGCTTTCCATGGCTTGTCTCCGAAGGTGACAGGGTCACAGTTTGCCGAAAGGAAAAGGGTTGCGGCGCGCGGTCCGCGGGCACGGCAAAGGGATCGGCGGTGATCCACCGGCCGGCCGGGACGCTGCGCTCGCCGTCCTTGCGGAAGCCGTGCCGCACCGCCGCCTGCGCCCTGCTCTGGCCAGGCCGGCAAGCCTCTGTGCCGGCGGGCCGCATAACGGGCGCGGGCGGGTCTCGGCGACTCGCCTTCGGGCGGATCAAATCATGAACGAGGGTGTGTAGGAAAGCGATTTCTCGGGCGGTGGAGCAACCACCGGGTCCTCGAAGCAGGAAAGGACAAGGCATGAAGATCAGCGCACGCAACCAACTCGCCGGGACCGTGGTGGCGCTCGGCCACGGCGGTGAACGGCACGGTCAAGGTCGACATCGGCGGCGGCAACGTGATCATCTCGAGTATCACCGAGGAGGCGATCGCCGACCTCGGGCTTGCTGTGGGGGATCGGGTGACGGTGTTCGTTAAGGCGAGCGACGTGCTGATCGGAAAGTAGGGCGGAGCCGGGTCGGGATTTTTCCCCCCTATCCCTGTTACCTCCCCGTTCCTTGCGTGTGGAGCGGGTTCTCGGCTTCGCTCGAACCCATCCC
>DATDLP010000062.1:0-11580 GCA_036519255.1 Croceibacterium sp. | reverse complement strand
CGAACGCCATTTCGGTGCCGAGCTGGCCTACATTCACGGGCCGTTCCACGCGACGGTCGAAGCCCACAGCATGACCGCGCTGCGCCCCGGCCTCGACAACCCGACCTTCTGGGGTGGCTACGTCGAACTGGGCATGCTCGTCACCGGCGGCGACACGACGGCGTACAGGGACGGTGTCTACGACCGCATCAGACCGACCGATCCGGTTGGCGAGGGCGGCATCGGCGCGATCCAGCTCAACGCCCGCTACGACCGGATCGATCTGAACGACAGCACGATCACCGGCGGCATCCAGCAAGCGCTCGGCCTGTCGGCGATCTGGATCCCGACCGACTACGTCCGCTTCCTGTTCAACTACGGCCACTTGTGGGTCGACGACGCCGCAGTGCCCGCGGGTAGCGACACCGACTATCAGGTCGATACGATGGGCCTGCGCGCCCAGGTCGACTTCTGAGCGGGGGTGCGGTCGGGGCGAAGTGTGACCGGGTTGTGTCGGGAATCCGTCGTCAGGCCGTAACACACGATGCCTAGCAAGCGAGATCTCAAGTGAGGGCCAAGATGAATATCACCACGCGATTCTCGTTCGCCGCGCTGTGCGCGGCTTCCCTTGCCGCATGCGGCGGCAATGCAGGCGGCGGCACCCGCGAATCGGTCAGCGTGGTCGGGTCCTCGACGGTCTATCCGTTCGCCAAGCTGGTGGCCGAGAACTTCGCCCGCTCGAACCCCGATCTCGGCTCGCCGATCATCGAGGCCAACGGCACCGGCGCCGGGATCAGCCTGTTCTGCAACGGCGTGGGCGCGAGCTTTCCCGACATCGCCAACGCCTCGCGGCGCATGAAGGCGAGCGAGTTCGAAACCTGCAAGCAGAACGGCGTGACCGAGATCACCGAAATCCAGGTCGGTCTCGACGGCCTCGCCTTCGCGTCGGCCAAGGGCGGCGTGACGATGAACCTGACGCCCGAGATCGTCTATCGCGCGCTCGCCGCGCGCCCGTTCGGCGAGGAGCAGACCGCGCAGACCTGGCGCGACCTCGATCCCTCGCTGCCCGATCTGCCGATCCTGGTTTACGGCCCGCCCTCGACTTCGGGCACGCGCGATGCGCTCAAGGAGCTGGTGCTGGTCCCGGGCTGCGAGAGCAACGCGGCGATGAAGGCGCTCAAGGACAGCGACGAGACCGCCCACGAGCAGGTCTGCACCGAGCTGCGCTCCGACGGCAAGTACGTCGACCAGGGCGAGCAGGACAATCTGATCGTGCAGAAGATCGAGGGCAACCCGAACGCGGTCGGCGTGTTCGGCTTCTCCTACCTCGAAGAGAACGCCGACAAGGTGCAGGGCCTCGCGATGAACGGCGTCGCTCCGACCTACGAGAACATCTCGACCTTCCGGTACCCCGGCGCGCGGCCGCTCTACATCTACGTCAAGAACGCGCATCTCGACGCGATCCGCGGGTTGCGCGCGTTCGTCGCCGAATGGGCCAAGTCGTGGGGCAGGGACGGGCCGCTGACCGCGATCGGGCTCGTCGCCAACCCCGACGACGTGGCGGCGCGCGGCCAGACGGCGGCAACCCAGTTCCCCGCGCTCGCCGCGACCGACTTCGAGTAAGATCCCGCACCGCCGATGTCGCCCGCCTTCCTGCTTCTGCTGGCCCTTGGCCTCGGACTGGCCGGCTGGCTGGCGGCCCGCGCGCGCGCCTGGAGCTTCCGGCGCGCCGCAGGCGGCCAGCGGCTCGCCGCGCTGCCCGCGTACCACGCGTGGTACGTCGCGCTGTGGGTGGTCGTTCCGGTCACGCTGTTCGCGCTGATCTGGAGCGCGATCGCACCGCAACTGGTCCTGCAATCGGTGCTCGCCTCGCCCGCCGCGGCGGACCTGCCGGCGTTCGGCATGCAACGCGACACGATCCTCGGCGAGGCGCGCAACGTGGCCACCGGGGCGGCGGCGGCGGTGTTCAATCCGGCCGCCCGCGGCCTGGTCGAGCCGTTCCGCGAGGCGATCGGCCGGTTCGACCTGATCGGTCTCGCGGTCACGCTGCTGATCGCGTTCCTCGCCGGCGCCTGGTCGTTCCTGCGCATCAAGCCCGAGTTCGCCGCGCGCACGCGGGTCGAGCGCGGGGTGATGGCGCTGCTGCTGCTGGCCTCGCTGGTGGCGATCCTGACCACGCTCGGCATCTTCGCCAGCCTCGTGTTCGAGACGGTGCGCTTCTTCGGCATGGTCGGCCCGCTCGACTTCCTGTTCGGCACGCACTGGGGCCCCGACCCGATGAGCAGCGCGGCGAACCCCGACCCCTCGCGCTATGGCGCGCTGCCGCTGTTCTGGGGCACGATCTACATCGGCGCGGTGATCGCCATGCTGGTGGCCATTCCCCTCGGGCTGATGAGCGCGATCTATCTGACTCAGTACGCCGATCCGCGCGCGCGCAAGGTGCTCAAGCCCGCGCTCGAGATCCTCGCGGGCGTGCCGACCGTCGTTTACGGCTATTTCGCCGCGCTGACCGTCGCACCGTTCGTGCGCGACCTCGCGCAAGCCGTGGGCATCGCCAACGCCTCGAGCGAAAGCGCGCTCGCCGCCGGGCTGGTCATGGGGGTGATGATCATTCCGTTCGTGTCGTCGATGGCCGACGATTCGATCGCCGCGGTGCCGCAGGCGATGCGCGACGGCAGCCTGGCGATGGGCGCGACGACCAACGAGACGATCCGCCGGGTGCTCGTGCCCGCCGCGCTGCCCGGCATCGTCGCCGGCGTGATGCTCGCGGTCAGCCGTGCGATCGGCGAGACGATGATCGTGGTCATGGCCGCGGGCGCCGCGGCCAACCTCAGCGCCAACCCGCTCGAGGCGATGACCACGGTGACGTTCCAGATCGTCGCCATGCTGACCGGCGAAGGCAGCTTCGATCACCCCTCGACGCTGAGCGCGTTCGCGCTCGGTTTCGTGCTGTTCCTCGTCACGCTCGCGCTCAACTTCATTGCGCTGCGCGTCGTAAAGCGGTTCCGCGAAGCCTATGAGTGAGACCCTCGCCCCCACGCGCACGCCGGCGTTCGAGAAGCGCCTGCGCAAGCGCTACGCCGCCGAGCGGCGCTTTCGGCTTGCCGGGCTCGGCGCGGTCCTGTTCTCGGTCGCGGTGCTGGTGCTCCTGCTGGGAACGATGACGATCAACGGCGCCGGCGGCTTCCAGCGCGCGACGCTCAAGGTCCCGGTCGATTTCACCACTGTCGCACTGACGGTTCCCGACGGGCTGGCTCGGGCAGCGGCGATGCGCACGCTCGAAGGCCAGGGCCTGCCCGACGTGGTTCGCTTCGCCGCCGACCAGGCGCTGGGCGAGGACGGCGGCGCGCAACTCGGCGCCGACGGCTGGCGCCTCGTGGCCGAGCAGGTGGCGGAAAATCCCACGCTGCTGCGCGGCACGCACGAGTTCGCCCTCCCCGCGAACGAAGACCTCGCGTCGGCCTTCGCCGGCGACGGGAAGGTCGACCTGCAGCCGCTCGCCCGGCGTCTCGCGGCCGAAGGCAAGCTCACGAACGACTTCGACCCCGGCTTCCTCACTCGCTCGGACGCAACCGATCCCCAGCAGGTCGGCATCTGGGGCGCGCTCAAGGGCTCGATGCTGACGATGCTGATCACGCTCGCGCTCGCGTTTCCGATCGGGGTGCTCGCGGCGCTCTATCTCGAGGAATATGCGCCGAAGAACCGCTGGACCGACGTGATCGAGGTGTCGATCAACAACCTCGCCGCGGTGCCCTCGATCATCTTCGGCCTGCTCGGGCTCGCGGTGTTTCTGTGGATGTTTCCCAACATGCGCTCAGCCCCGCTGATCGGCGGCATGACCCTCGCGCTGATGACGATGCCGGTGATCGTGATCGCCGGGCGCAACGCGATCAAGGCGGTGCCCCCTTCGATCCGCGACGGGGCGATGGCGCTCGGCGCCTCGCCGATCCAGGTCGTGTTCCACCACGTGCTGCCGCTCGCGCTGCCCGGGATCCTGACCGGCACGATCATCGGCATGGCCCGCGCGCTCGGCGAGACCGCGCCGCTGCTGATGATCGGCATGCGCGCGTTCGTCGCCACGCCGCCCGACGGGTTGACCGATCCGGCCACGGTGCTGCCGGTGCAGATCTTCCTCTGGTCCGACGAGATCGACCGCGGGTTCGTCGAGCGGACCAGCGCGGCGATTATCGTGCTACTGCTGTTCCTCCTCGTGATGAACGGCCTCGCCATCTACCTGCGCAACCGCTTCGAGAAAAAATGGTGACCGACGAAACCTCCGCCCCCAAGATGAGCACGCGCGACGTGTCGGTGTTCTACGGCGAGAAGAAGGCCGTCGACACGGTCTCGATCGACATCCCGCGCGAGTTCGTGACCGCGTTCATCGGCCCCTCGGGCTGCGGCAAGTCGACCTTCCTGCGCGCACTCAACCGGATGAACGACACCATCGCCAGCGCCCGCGTCGAAGGCACGATCGAGCTCGACGGCGAGGACATCTACCGCTCGAAGATGGACGTCGTGCAGCTGCGCGCGCGGGTCGGCATGGTGTTCCAGAAGCCCAACCCGTTCCCCAAGACGATCTTCGAGAACGTCGCCTACGGGCCGCGCATCCACGGCCTCGCCGACGGCAAGGCCGAGCTGGAGACGATCGTCGAGAAGTCGCTCAGGCGCGCGGGGCTGTGGGAGGAGGTCAAGGACCGGCTCGCGGATTCGGGCACCGCGCTGTCGGGCGGCCAGCAGCAGCGCCTGTGCATCGCCCGGGCGATCGCGGTGCAGCCCGAGGTGATCCTGATGGACGAGCCGTGTTCGGCGCTCGATCCGATCGCCACGGCCAGGATCGAGGAGCTGATCGACGAGCTGCGGGGGCGTTATGCAATCGTGATCGTTACCCACTCGATGCAGCAGGCCGCGCGCGTCTCGCAGCGCACGGCGTTCTTCCATCTGGGCCGGATGGTCGAGTATGGCCACACGTCCGACATCTTCACCAACCCGCGCGAAGAACGGACCAAGGACTACATCACGGGACGTTATGGTTAGGATCAAGGCTGATGGCTGAGCACACCGTCAAGGCGTTCGACGAGGACATCACCCGGCTGCGCGGACTGATCGCCGAAATGGGCGGTCTGGCCGAGCTGGCGATCGAGGAAGCGATGCAGGCGCTCGTCAACGGCGACGAGACGCTGGGCGAGCAAGTGGTGGCGCGCGACAAGAAGCTCGACGCGCTCGAGAACGAGGTCGACGCGATGGCGGTGCGCACACTCGCGTTGCGTGCGCCGATGGCCGACGATCTGCGCGAGATCATCGCCGCGCTAAAGATCGGCGGCGTGCTCGAGCGGATCGGGGACTATTCGAAGAACATCGCCAAGCGCGTCGCGCGGATCGAGGGGCGCAGCCGGTTCGAGCCGCTGACGCTGCTGCCGGCGATGGGCGAGCTCGCGGCCGAGATGGTGCACGACGTGCTGACCGCCTACGCCGCGCGCGACCCGGTGCTGGCGCGCGAGGTGATCGAACGCGATGCCAAGGTCGACGCGTTCTACGACAGCATATTCCGCAACCTCGTGAGCTACATGGTCGAGAACCCGGCGACGATCAGCAGCGCGGCGCACCTGCTGTTCATCGCCCGCAATCTCGAGCGGATCGGCGATCACGCGACCAACGTGGCCGAGATGGTCCACTATTCCGCCGTCGGCACTTATCCGCCCGACCGCTGACCACTGCAACAAAACGGTCGCAAAAGTGAAATATGGCAGCGGCATCGGACGTGCGAGGGATCGAGTCGTGTCATCACCGAAACTACTGCTTGTGGAAGACGACCTGGCCCTGGCCGAACTGCTTGAATACCGTTTCGAAAGCGAAGGCTACGACGTGCGCGTCACCGCCGACGGCGACGAGGCGCTGGTCTTCGCCTCGGAGGATGCGCCGGACCTGGTGATCCTCGACTGGATGATCGAGGGCACCAGCGGGATCGAGGTCTGCCGCCGGCTGCGCCGCGACAAGGGTACCGCGCACGTGCCGATCATCATGCTGACCGCGCGCGAGGCCGAGGACGACCGTGTGCGCGGGCTCGAGACCGGCGCCGACGACTACGTGACCAAGCCGTTCAGCCCGCGCGAGTTGCTCGCACGCGTCTCGGCGGTGCTGCGCCGGGTTCGCCCCGCGCTGGCTGGGGAAACGATCGAGGCGGGCGACATGAAGCTCGATCCGGTCGCGCACCGCGTCGAGCGCCGCGGCCGGCAGCTGCAGATCGGGCCGACCGAATACCGGCTGCTCAAGTTCTTCATGGAGCACCCGCGGCGGGTGTTCTCGCGCAACCAGCTGCTCGACGCAGTGTGGGGCACCGGCAGCGAGATCGAGGAACGCACGGTCGACGTGCACATCCGCCGGCTGCGCAAGGCGATCGCGCTCGACAACGGCCGCGATCCGATCCGTACGGTACGCTCGGCCGGCTACGCCCTGGAGCCGGTGTGACGGGGGATCAGTAGCCCTCCGGCCCTTCTTCCTCGCCTTCGTCCGAATCGGCCTTGCTGTAATCGGGCCGCAGCACGGCGCCGAAATCGGATTCGGTCGGGGTCATGCGCACGTGGATGAAGGGCACCCAGATGTCGCCGTAGACGGCCTTCTGGTACCACAGATCGAGCACGTCATAGGACGCCCAGCTTCCGTCGGGCTCCTGCAAGCGGATGCCTTCGCCGATCCGAGGCACGGCGAGGAACTTCAGCTGCGCCTGACTCTGATGAGTCTCGTTCTGAACTTCTATCTCGATCAACTTGAAAAGACCTTATTCTTCAATCTTGACCGTCACGCGAGACCAAGCCGGCCCAGCTTGACGTGCAGCGTATCGTGATCGAACGGCTTCATCACGTATTCGTCGGCACCGGCGGAGATGCCCTCGCGGACGTGGCTCACGTCATGCTCCGTGGTGCAGAACATCACCTTGGGCTGCCCGCCGCCTTCCATCTCGCGCAGCGCGATGATGAACTCAAGGCCGCTCATTATCGGCATGTTCCAGTCGAGCAGGATCAGGTCGGGCAAGGCCTCGCGGCACTTGGTCAGCGCTTCCTGTCCGTTCTCGGCCTCACCGACCTCGAATCCGAAGCCTTCGACAATATGCCGCGAAACCTTGCGGATCACCCGCGAGTCGTCGACGATCAGGCAATATTTCATGGCGCCCGCCCCGCGTTGTTTTTGTGACAGTACTACCGGAGTCTAACCGTTGGATTAAGCCTGAGGCGATTTTCGCCTAGCGCGTCAGTTGATCCGGCCTGGTTCTGCGCATGGCGATCACATTAGGCGCTGGAGCCTCCTGCGCCAACCGTTGAAGCAGAGCCTCGTCGAGCGGCGTGTCGAACGCGATTCCGAGCGATCCGCGCTTGGCCCATTTGAGCCGCGCCCCGACCGGTCCCGCGTCGCCGAGCCACAGCTCGAGCGGATCGCTCTTGGTCACCCCGACCGAGAGACCGAGCAGGCGGCAGCCGTTCGGCCCGAGGTCGAGCACCAGCACGTCCTGCAACTCGCGCTCGCCCGCGCGGCAACGGCCCTCGATGCTGACCTGCGTGCGCTCCTCGGCGCGCTGGAGAGCGGGGCGATTCGACAGTTTCGACGTTTTCGGGCTGGCCATGACCGCAGCTTCGCAACTTCGCCTTAACGATCCCTTTCACCGGGCCGGTAATCAGCGGCATACGCCGCCGAAACCGCGCGCCGCCTGGTCGAGATGGAAGTGATCGGCATGCGCCGCGTTGTAGTCGGGCGAAAGCACCGTGCCGAACACGCCGCATGCCCCGGCGCGCGCGCGACGGAGGAACGCGGCTTCCTCGGCCTGCCCGTGCCAGTCCCGCGCCACGCTGATTCGCCGGCCGTCGGCGAGCACGAAAGCCGCGACGTCGAGCGCGTTGCCGGTCGCGTGCTCGCTCCAGCGTCCTTCGATACGGCCGTAGAGGCGGCGGCAGCTGAACGCCCCAAGATGCTCGATCCGCGCGACCGGCGCGCCGAGGAGCGCGCGCGCCGCGGGCTGCACATCCTGCCGCAGCCACAGCGTGAACGCGGCGCCGACCGCGCAGGTCGTCGGCGGCGGCGCGGGCGCCAGGGGAGCCTCGCTCAGCACCGTGCGATCCTCGCGGCGGCACTCCGCTTCGCCTTCCGCGGGCAACGTCACGAAAGCGATCCCGCTGCGCGCGAGCACGGCACGGCATTCGGTGACGTCGTGGCGCAGCGACGCGAGCTTGCGTTGCGTCGCCCACCCGGGCGGATCGTTGAGATCGAGCGGCGCCCAGGGATCGTGCTGCGGGTGGTCCGCGAGCCAGGCCTTTGCCGCGAGCACCAGCGCCCCGACGACGAGCAGGGCCAGCGCCACGCCGTCGAAGGGAAAGCGCGACGTCACCCCGTCGCGCCGCCGCGCCAGGCTGCCGGGGTCATCGCGAACACCATCTGCGGGCCCGGCATCAGGCTGACCAGCCGGTGACGAACGCGAACGCGGCAAGCTTGGCGGGATCGATCATCGCTCCCCTCCCGCTTGCGGGAGGGTCGGGGGTGGGTCTCGGAGTTCATGGGCGCCAATTGCCCACCCCTTGCCCCTCCCGCAAGCGGGTGGGGAAACTCGCGCTCATCCTGCGACGGCATCAATGGAAATCGCGCGACTTCGGTATCACCCGCACGTTGCGCGGGTGACCTTGGCGGAAGTGCTCGGGGATTTCGGGGGGCAAGGGCCCCGCGTGATCGCCATGCGCGATCGCAGGCCTCAACAGGTCGTCCGACAAGCGCTGAAGCTGGTCTGTCGCATCGACGAGGCGCGCGGCGATCACATGGAGCACGTCCTCGTCATATTCCACACGGCCGCGCACTTCGATCAGGCGGGCGCCCATGACCACCTTGCGGTATTTCTCCATCGTGTCGGGCCAGATCACCAGGTTGGCGATGCCGGTCTCGTCCTCCAGCGTGATGAAGACGACCCCTTTGGCCGAACCCGGGCGTTGGCGGATCAGCACGATACCCGCGACATCGACCATCGAGCGATGCTTCCGATCGCGCAGATCGCCGGCCTGCACGAAGCCCCGCCGGTCGAGCGAAGCGCGCAGGAAGCTCATCGGATGCGCCTTCAGGCTCAACCGCTGGGTCTGGTAATCGGCGATAACCTCCTCGGACAGCGGCATCGCGGGGAGACGGGTCCTCGCCCGCTCGCTGCCTTCCTCGCGCTCGCGGGCCGCGGCGAACAGCGGCAGTTCGGGTGCGCTGACCAGAGTGCGTGCATCCCACAAGGCCTGGCGGCGGCGAAGCGGAAGCGAGGGGAAGCAATCCGCCGCCGCGAGCCGCTCGATATGCGACGACTGCAGCCCGGCCCGATCGCGCAAGCTCGGCGCATCGGCATAGGGCCCGCGCGCCTGCCGCTCCTTCACCAGTTCGCCGGCGGCTTCTTTCGGGAACCCGTCGATCTGCCGCAGGCCCAGGCGAAGCGCCCATCCATGGTCGAGCCGCCATCCGGCCTCGCCGCGCCGCTGGGCCGGCTGCGTGTCGCGGCTCACCGCTTCGAGCGTGCAGTCCCAATCCGAATGATTGACGTCAACCGGCAGCACGGGAACCCCGTGTTCTTCGGCATCACGCACGATCTGCGCCGGAGCGTAAAAGCCCATCGGCTGCGAGTTGAGCAACGCCGCGGCGAACGCGGCCGGATAACGGCATTTGAGCCAGCTCGAGACATAGACCAGGTGGGCGAAGCTCGCCGCGTGGCTTTCGGGGAAGCCGTATTCGCCGAAGCCCTTGATCTGGTTGAAGCAATGATGGGAAAACTCGGGATCGTAGCCGCGCTCGAGCATTTTCCCGACCATGCGGTCCTCGAGCTGGTCCACTTTGCCCCGACTCTTGAAAGTCGCCATGGCCTTGCGCAGGCGGTCGATCTCGGCCGGCGTGAACTTCGCCGCGTCGCGGGCGATCTGCATCGCCTGCTCCTGAAAGATCGGCACGCCGAATGTGCGCTCCAGGATGTCCGAAAGCTCGTTCTCGGGACCGTGCTCAGGTGCCGGTCCGGGGATCTTGAAATCGGTTTTCCCTTCGCGCTGCTGTTTGCGCCGCTTGAGGTAGGGATGGACCATGTTCCCCTGGATCGGACCGGGCCGCACGATCGCGACTTCAACGACGAGATCATAGAATTTTTCGGGCCGAAGGCGTGGCAGCATGTTCATCTGCGCGCGGCTTTCCACCTGGAACACACCGATGGAATCGCCCTCGCACAGCATGTCGTAGACCAGCGCCTGCTCTTTCGGCACGGTGGCGAGCGTTACTTTATAATTGTGTTCATTTTCAAGGAGTTTGAAGCATTTGCCGATACAGGTTAGCATCCCGAGAGCGAGAACATCGACTTTGAATATGCCCAAGTCCTCGATGTCATTCTTGTCCCACTCGATGAAGGTACGATCAGGCATCGCGCCATTCCCGATCGGCACCGTTTCCGTCAGCAGCTTGTCGGTAAGAATGAACCCGCCGACGTGCTGGCTGAGATGCCGCGGCATGCCGGTCATCTCATTGGCCAGTTTAATGACCCGCCGCAGATGGGGCTCGGAAAGATCCAGCCCGGTTTCGCCGCGGACATGGTCCTCGTCGATCGCGTCGCCGTGGTTCCCCCACACCGTGCGCGCCAGCGATGACGTCACATCCTCGGTGAGCCCGAGCGCCTTGCCCACCTCGCGAACCGCCATGCGCGGGCGATAGTGAATGACCGTGGCGCAGAGCCCGGCCTTGTCTCGCCCATATTCCCGGTAGATGTGCTGGATCACCTCCTCGCGGCGCTCATGCTCGAAATCGACATCGATGTCGGGAGGCTCGCGGCGCTCCTTGGTGATGAACCGGTCGAACAGGAGCTTGTGCTTTGCCGGGTCGACCGAGGTTATCCCGAGGCAATAGCAGACAGCCGAGTTTGCCGCCGACCCCCGCCCCTGGCACAAGATCTCCTTGCCGCGCGCGACATCGACGATCTCCATGATGGTCAGAAAATAAGGGGCAAGATCCAGCTGGCGGATCAACCTGAGCTCACGTTTGAGCTTCTTTTTTACACTCGGTGGAAGACCTTCAGGATACCGCCTTGTTTTAGCGCGAAACCAAGTCTGTTGCTCGAGGTATCGTTGTGACGTCATGCCGTCAAGATAAGCGCGCTTCGGATACTCGTAGCGCAGCTCGCCGAGGCTGAAGGCGCAGGCATCGGCCACCGCGCGTGACGCCACGATGGCGTGCGGCCAGCGGGCGAACAGCTTCTGCATTTCCGCCGGGCTCTTGAGGTGCCGTTCGGCATTCGCGTGCAGTAGGTGCCCGGCATTGTCGACGGTGGTCTTGTGCCGGATTGCCGTCATTACATCCTGCAAGGGACGCCGGTCGGGCGTGGCGTAGTGCACGTCGTTGGTCGCGAGCAGCGACAGCCCATTCGCCCGCGCCAGCGTGTCGAGCCGTTCGATCCGGGCGACGTCATCGCCGGCGTAGAGATAGCTGGCGGCAATGTGTCGCAGCGTCGGCAGCCGGCGGGCGAGATGGGGCAGGATCTGCGGGAACGGGGCGCTCAGGGACGAAGAAGGGGCTCTCGCAGAGGCGCAGAGGCGCAGAGACGTCTCTCCGCCGGCAGGTGGG
>DATDLP010000061.1:0-4804 GCA_036519255.1 Croceibacterium sp. | reverse complement strand
AGGTCGCGGTCGATCGCGCGGTTAGGCGCGTCGGGCGCAAACACCTGCGCGTAGCCGGTGTCCCACCGGCTCGAGCTCGAGATCATCGCGCGCACGAACTGCGCCAGCGCCTGCTGGATGCGCGGCTCGGTGATCCCCGGGCTGTCGAAAGCCCAGGCGAACAGATCGGGATAGTAGTTGGTGGCGCGCATCTTCGCGATCAGGTCGTCGACGTCGCCCGCGGCCCCGCTCCAGCCCATCTCGACCAGGCTGTGCAGCGGCTGGCTCGCCTGCGCCTCCACGCTGGCCGCGCGCCGGTCCCAGAACGTCGTGCCCGGCTGCCAGTAGCGCAGGTTGCCGAGGCGCATCGCGTGGAACTCGGTGGTGGCGGCACCACTGATGCCGTTGCTGAACCGCATCGGATCGGTGAAGCCGAACTTCTGCTGGTGGCACGAGGCGCACGAGGCCCGGTCGTTGGTGCTCAGGCCCAGGTCGTAGAACAGCACCCGGCCGAGCGTCGCCACCCGATCGTCGCGGGCGTTCGCCGGCGGGCTGTTGTCGAGCGCGGCGACCGTCCGGTCGAAATAGGCGGGAAGCGATGGCGCGGCATAGTTGGCGACCTGGGCGAAATCGATCGCGGTGACCTGCGCGACGCCCGCCGGCGTGCCCGGCTGCGAGCCACACGCCGTCAACGCCAGCAGCGCAGCGCCGAGGATCAGCCGTCGCATGCTCGTGAAGCGCATCGCTCCCCCCCGTTGTCCTTGGCCCATGGTAGCGCCAGCCGCCGGTGCAGCGCCAGCACGCAAGGGCTTGAGCGCATGGGCGCACTGTTCCACACATCCGGCAAGGGTTGCCACAGAGCGGAGGGGATCCATGAAAATGTCGAGGATCGGGCTGGCCGTTGGCCTGCTCGCCGGAGCCTTCGCACTGCCCAGCGGAGCCGCGGCTCAGCAAGACAGTGCGCGGGCGGTGCTCGAGCAGGCCGCCGAGGCGATGGGCGGGCTCGAACGGCTGCAAGGCCTCGACACCATCGTGCTCACCGGTTTCGGCCAGCGGGTCTATTACCAGGGCGGCGGGTTCCTGACCGGGGACAAGCATGCGCCGCCCAAGTGGCAGGCAGTGACCGACGCGCAACGCACGTTCGACCTGCAGGGCGAGCGCGCGCTGAACCAGGAACGGCGCGCGTTCGAGTTCCCGTTCGCGGGCCTATTCGGGCTCGATTTCGCGCGCAGCGCCACGCTGCAGACCGGCGACCTCCTGCTCGATCACCCGTTGCCGGCGCTGCTGGAGGCGCTCGACGCCGAGACGCAGCTGGGAGCGGTCTCGACCGAAGACGGGCTGATCGTCGTCCAGTTCACCCCGGAGGGCGCGACGAGCCCTGCGTCGCTCGGGATCGACCCGCGCACGCACCTGCCGGCGTTCTCGCGCTGGACCACCGGCAGCGCCAATCTCGGCGACCTGACCACCACGGCCTGGTTCACCGGCTACGCCCCGTTCGCCAGCGTGCAGTTGCCGATGGGCCTGATGAACGAGCTGGACTGGCGCAATCAGGTCAGCCTGATGTTCCAGGTCGATTCCTATCGCGTCGACGCCGCCGCTGCGGAACTGCCCGCGTTTCCCGCGCCGGCGCAAAGTGCCGCTCCGGGCGGCGCAGCACAGGCACGGGCACAGGTCGAGAAAGTGGCCGACGGCGTGTGGGACGTACGCGTGGCGGGCGCCGGGGGAGCGGTGATCGAGTTCGCCGGCCGGCTGGTGATGTTCGAGGCCTATGGCGGCGAGGCAGAGACCCTGGCGCGGATCGATGCCGCCAACGCGCTCGTGCCCGGCAAGCAGGTCGAGGCCGTGATCGTCAGCCACCACCACTTCGACCACACGGGTGGCCTCAGGGCGGCGGTCTCGCGCGGGCTCGAGGTGATCTCGCATCGCGGCAACGAGGGGATCATCCGCGAGATGGTCGGGCGCCTGGCCGTGCTTTACCCCGACGCGCTCGCCGCGAGCCCGCACGAACTGGAGTTCACCCCGGTGGACGAGAAGCTGGTGCTCGCGGACGCGACCCGGCGGCTCGAGATCTACCGCGTCGTCGAGCACGGCCATATGCCCAACGCCGTGTTCGCCTATCTTCCTGCGGAACGGATCACGCTCGAAGGCGACCTCGGGGACGAGGCGTGGCAGCTGCACTGGTGGGGCAGCGCGCTCGCCGCCAACATCGCGCATTACGCGATCGATCCGCAGACCAACATCGCGGTGCACGGCAGCGGGCCGCTGTCGATCGCGCAGACGCTGGCCAACACGCAGGCCCAGGTCGATGCGGCGGTCGAATACTGCCGCACGACGGAGCAGGGCGGGCGGTATGTGCAGGGCTGCCCGGTGCAATACGATTCCCGCGGGCTGCGCCCGTTGACGCCCCGCTGATGCGCGGGAATTCCCCATGTCCCGTCGATCGCTTTTGTCATAGACCGGGCAAAGCCAGCGACGAGGGGGATCCGACATGGCCAGCGAAGCGGGCGGCGCGGCCGACCGGAACGAGGTGAGCGTCGCGGGCATCGCGCCCGCGACAGGCACTTTTGCGGGACGCGTGCTGACGGCGATCGCCGTACTGGCGGTCGTGGTCCTGGTCTGGCAGCTGCGCGGGGTCGTGCTGCTGGTGTTCGCCGGGATCCTGTTCGCGATCGTGTTCGACAGCGGCGCGCGGCTGATCGAGCGCTGGCTGCCGATCCGGCACATGTTCAGCCTCGCGCTGGCGACGGTCGCGATCATCGGGCTCGCGGCGCTGGCGGTCGCGATCTTCGGCCGCGAGGTCGTGCGTCAGATCACCGACCTGGTCGCGCGGCTGCCCGGTGCATGGGCCAGTCTCGAGACACGCGTCGGCTCGCGCGATCTCGCGGCGACGGTCAGGGAGCATCTCGGCCAGGTCATGCCCGACGGCGGGACGGTGCTGGCGGCAGTGCAGTACGTGGTCGGCAGCATCAGCAGCGCCGGCTCGGGCTTCGCGCTGGCCTTGCTCGGCGGAATCTACTTCGCCGCGCGGCCCGCGCTGTACCGGCGCGGGTTCCTGCTGCTGGTGCCCGATCGCCACGTCGCGCGCATGGGCGCCACGCTCGACGCCTCGCGCAACGCGCTGCAGGACTGGCTGCTCGGGCAACTGCTGTCGATGTCGCTGACCGCGATCGCGATCACGCTCGGGCTCACGCTGATCGGCGTGCCCTCGGCGCTCGCGCTCGGGCTGATCTGCGGGCTGATGGGCTTCGTGCCGATGATCGGCCCGCTGCTCGGCGCGCTGCCGGGCGTGCTCGTGGCGCTGAGCATCGGCGGCGACGTGCTGTGGCAGACGATCATCCTCTACGTGATCGTTCAGCAGCTGGCCGGCTCGGTGATCGAGCCGATGATCATGCACCACACGGTCAACGTTCCGCCGGCGGTAACGCTGTTCGGGCTGTTCGCGGTCGGCGCGTTGCTCGGACCGGTCGGCGTGCTGCTCGGCGGGCCGATCATCGTCACGGTGCACGTGCTGGTACGGCAGCTCTACGTGAAGGGGTGCCTCGGGCGGGAGCTGACCGCGGGCAGCGGGTGATGCAGCCGCGCCGTCAGCGCAGGCCGGGCCGCTCGCCGTCGCCCTTCTCCCCGAGCAGCGTCTCCACCGAAGCAAGCAACGGCCCGATCCTGACCGGCTTGGCCATGTAGTCGGCCGCGCCGGCCCGGCGGATATGCGCTTCCTCGCCTTTGCCGACGTAAGCGGTGATGGCGACGATCGGCAGGTCGCGAAACCGCGGCGTCGCCTTGAGCGTCCGGATCAGCTGGACCCCGGACACGTTGGGCAGGTTGATGTCCATCGTCACGAGGTCGGGCGCAAACTCCTCCGCGGCCGCGACGACGTGCGCCCCGTCCGCGACCTCGCGCACCGCATACCCGCCCGCCTCGAGCGTGGCGCAGAGGAACATGCGGTTGAGCAGGTCGTCTTCGACCACGAGGATCTTCTTGGTCACGGCTGCGCAATCCCCGCGGCGATCGGCCAGCCGCCGAGGTCGAGCTCGGGTGTGAACAGCCGGATATACGCCTCGACCATGTGGATCTGCCCGTCGTAGACCTTGAACATCTCCCACGCGGTCAGCCGGTTCGAGCCCGGCCCGCTGACGTTCCACGACAGCCGCATCATCACGATCCCGGTGCGCTCGTCGACCACCACGTCGCGCACCGTGACCCGGCCGAGCCGCTCGAAGATTGCCAGCGACTGGTTGCCGATGTCGGCGCAACCCGGCGCGAACGTGCACCCCGGCCCGGCCATCAAGGCGCCGTTCTCGAAGCGGTAGGCCGTCGGGGAGAACGGCGTGCCGATCGCGGCGAAGGTCTTCGCCTCGCTGAGCCCGCGCGGGTAGTGCATCGCGATGCGGATCGCCTCCTCGCGCGTCTCGAGCTGATCGGGCCGCGGCACCAGGTTCATCGCCAGCGCCGGCGCGCCGCTCAGACCGTCGATGTTGAACAGCAGCCCGTCGGCCCGGCTGCGCGTCGCCACCAGCTCGAGCTCACTGAGCCGCGCCTCGCCGTCGACCTTGACCCGCACAGCGAGGATCACCGGCGCGCCCGATTCCTCGACCATGACCCCCGCGACCGCTTCGCCCGCGCGCTCGTCGATCACGTCCTGGCGATAGCCGCGCAGCCGCGTCACGGTGCGCACGAGGCCGACTTGCGCCAGCGGCTTCTCGATCCCGTCCTCGGTCACGCGCAGACCGTCCGCGACCGCCAGCTTGCCGGTGTCGTGCCCGACCAGGGCGTAGAGCACTTCGGTGATCTTGCCGCGCAGGCACTCGCGGTCGCAGGCGGCGGCCGG
>DATDLP010000060.1:0-5675 GCA_036519255.1 Croceibacterium sp. | reverse complement strand
GCATCACGATGGTCCCCCCGGGCCCGAGCACGATCGCGATCAGCGGCTCCGGCCCGGTGATCCGGCTGTTCTCGACGCAATCCGAGGACATGTGCGCGCTGGTCTCGAACCCCGAGAAATACGCCGGCCCGCATCCGCAAGTGCCGCCGTTCGAGCCGTGGCCCGAGCCGGCCGACGGGCTGCGGCTGCGCAGCTACAGCCTCGACGTGCCCGACACGCCGGGGCGGTTCGGCAAGCTGTTTCGCTGCACCACCTTCATGGTCAACGTGTTTCCGCCGGCCGGCCCGCGCGATCCGGCCAAGCTGAGCCCGCATCATCACGACGATTTCGAGCAGTGCTCGCTCGCCACCGGCGGGGTGTTCGAGCACCACTTGCGCTGGCCGTGGACCGCGAACAAGGCCGAGTGGCGCGACGACGAGCACGAGGCCTGCGGCTCGCCTTCGGTCTGCGTGATCCCGCCGCGGGTGATCCACACCTCGGCCTCGGTCGATCCGGGCGTCAACCTGCTGGTCGACATCTTCGCGCCGCCGCGGGAGGACTTCTCCGACATGCCGGGTTGGGTGCTCAACGCCGACGACTACCCGCGCAAGTAGGCCATGACCGGGACCGACGCGCCGCTGGTCGACAGCCATGCGCACGCATTCCATCGCCGCATCCCGTTCGTTCCCGACGCGTGGACGGTGCCGGACTACGATTTCACCGCGGACGACCTGATCGCCACGCTCGACGCGCACGGGGTCGAGCGAGCGGTGATCAGCGGCCTGAGCATTGCCGGGACCTGGAACGAGTACACGCTCGAAGTGCTGCGCGCGCACAGCCGCCTGCGCGGCACCGCGATCCTCGCGCCGGGAACCTCGCGCGCCGAGATCGATCGGCTGGCAGCCGGCGGTATCGTCGGCCTGCGCCTGCAGCTCGCGCGCATGGAGCCGCTGCCGGACTTTCGCGACGACGCTTACCGCGAGATGTTTCGCAACGCGCGCGACGTCGGCTGGCATGTCCAGCTCGCCATCGAAGGACCCCGTCTCAGGCCCGTGCTCGACGCGCTGCTGCAGACCGGGGTCGACGTGGTGATCGATCACTTCGGCCACCCCGATCCCGCCAACCCGCTCGCGTGCGACGGATTTGCCGCGATGGTCGAGGCGGTCGACAGGGGCCACACGTGGCTCAAGCTCTCGGGCGGCTTTCGTCTCGCCGGGACCGCCGCGTGGCAGGACGATCCCGAAGGCGACATCGAGCAGACCGCGCAGACCGTGGCCGAGGCGCTGCTCGCGCGGGTCGGGACCGACCGCTTGCTGTGGGGCAGCGACGCGCCGTTCGTCGGCTACGAGAAGCGCATCGCCTATTCCGACGTGCTGCGCACCTACCGCACCTGGGTGCCCGATACCGCGCGCCGGGCGGAGATCGACCAAACGGCGCTGAAGCTGTTCTTCGCCTGACCCCTCTCCCCTGAAGGGGAGAGGGCTACAGGCCCTCCCGCCCCAGTGCCGCTTCCGGCAGCTAATGCGGCCCTCCGGTGAAAGTCCCCTTCGCATGCGCCTGTCACAGAGGCTGCGGCGCGATGCGCTTTGCGGTCGCGCGAAAGGGAGAGGATAATGGCAGGCATTGGGTTCAGGCGCGGCGGCACCGCGCTGGCGAGAAGCACGGCGCTCACCGCGCTCGCGTGGGCGCTCGGCGCGACTCCGGCCCTGGCGCAGGGCGCTCCCCAGGCCACCGCGCAGAGCGAGGACGAAGAGGCGATCATCGTCACTGGCACGCGCATCCAGCGGCCGGGCGGATTCAACGAGCCGACTCCCTCGACCGTGTTCGGCGAGGCGCAGATCGCCGACCTCGGCATCGTCAACGCGGGCGACATCATGGAGCTGATCCCGCAGAACACCGCCGTGGTGTCCGACGCGGTGGCCGGCATCACCGCGGGCTCCGACGTCGGCGCCGCCTACGCCAACCTGCGCGGCCTCAACCCCACGCTCGGCACGCGCACGCTGACGCTGGTCAACACCCGGCGCTTCGTGCCGACCTCCGACGGCGGCGCGGTCGACCTCAACCTGATCCCGAGCGCGATGATCGAGCGGGTCGAGACCGTCACCGGGGGCGCTTCGGCCGCCTACGGCTCGGACGCGGTCGCCGGCGTGGTCAACATCCTGCTCGACACGGACCTCGAGGGATTCCGCGCGCAGTTCGACTATGGCCAGACTTTCCGCGGCGACGGGCAGGGATGGCACGGCTCGCTGGTCTACGGCACCGCGATCGGCGACCGCGGCCACATCGTGGTCGGCGGCGAGTACGAGGACAAGGAAGGGATTGGCGACTGCTCCGAGGTCCGCACCTGGTGCGCCGAGGGCTGGGACGTCTACACCAACGCGCTCAACATCCAGCCGAACGGGGCGGCCTCGGGTTTCAACGTGCCCGGCTCGCCCGGCTACGGCCAGCCCAACTACGTCTGGGGGCCGAACTCGAAGCAGGCGTTCAACGAGCCGCGCGGCGTGGTCCGCAACCGCGCGCCCGCGGCGCCGGCGGCGCGCAACCAGCGCTTCAACGAAGACGGCACCGGGATCGTGCAGTTCGACCAGGGCGTGTTCGTGCAGAGCGCACAGATCGGCCCGCGCATGGGCGGCGACGGCGCCTCGACTTACGACGATTCGGACATCCAGACCCCGGCCGAGCGCTGGGTCGGCTACCTCCACGGCGAATACGAGCTGGCCGACTGGGTCACCGCCAGCGCCGAGCTGACCTATGCCCAGCGCACCGCCTCGTACACCGGGGTCACCGCGGGCCCGCGCTCGACCTTCTTCGTCAACCCGGACAATCCGTTCATCCCCGCCAGCCTGCGCACGCTGCTCAACGGCACGCAGTTCAGCCTCGGCAAGGATTCGGACGCGCAGATCGAGAACTTCAACGAGGTCGACGCCAAGGTGTGGCGCGGCGTGCTCGGCCTTTCGGGCCAGTTCGCCCCGAGCTGGAACTGGAACGCCTACTACCAGTACGGCCGCAACGACCGGCACCTGTTCTCGCGCTATTCGCGCGTCAACACCGAGTTCCAGTACGCGCTCGACGCGGTGGTCGGTCCGAACGGCCAGGTCACCTGCCGCGAGCTGACCAAGGCGACGCCCAACCCGCGCGCGCAGGGCTGCGCGCCGATGAACCTGTTCGGCCTGACCAACCTGACCCAGCAGGCGATCGACTATGCCTATCGCCCGGTGGTCGAGGACTTCCTGTTCGACCAGCACGTGTTCGCGGGCAGCGTCGACGGCACGCTGGTCGAGGGGTGGGCTGGTCCGATCGCCGCGGCCGCCGGTGCCGAGTACCGCAAGGAAGAAGGCGACGTCACCCACGGCGACATCCCGAACTACACCGACTACGCGTTCACTTATGGCCTCGACTACGGCGGCAGCATCGAGGTGATCGAGGCGTTCGGCGAGCTCAACCTGCCGCTGTTGCGCGATTCGCCGATCGGCGAACTGGTCGAGCTCAACGGCGCGGTCCGCTGGACCCAGAACAAGGCGGAGAACGCCTACACCGGCGAGAAGAAGTCGAGCGACGCGGTCAGCTACAAGCTCAGCGGCATCTACGAGATCGGTGCCGGGGTGCGGCTGCGCGGCTCGCTGTCGCGCGACATCCGCGCACCCGGGTTCCGCGAGCTGTTCGAGCGCAACGTGCCGAGCGAGGAAGGCACCACGCTCGGCATCGTCGACAACCCGGCGCGGGCGACGGTGGGCAACGACGACGCTACGCCGATCCTCAACGGCGGCAGCTTCGCGCTCGAGCCCGAGACGGCCGACACGATCACCGCGGGCCTGGTGTTCCGCCCGGATTTCATCAGCGGGCTGCGCGTTTCGGTCGACTGGTACCAGATCGAGCTACAGGACGCGGTCAGCATCCTCGGCGCGCAGACGATCGTCGACTTCTGCGGCAGTTACCAGCTGTTCTGCGATCGCATCACCACCGCGCCGGTGACCAACGTCACTCCCGGCCGGCCGGGTGACGGCGGCATCGTGTTCATCGACTCGCGCCGGGTGAACCTCGGCGAAGTGACCGTGCGCGGGTTCGACATCGAGCTCGACTACCGCCTCGCGCTGGCCGACGTCAGCTCGGCGCTCGGCAACGGCACTCTCGGTCTGCGGCTGCTGGCCAACAACCAGTACGACCAGCTGGTCGACGCGGCGCCGAACGTGCCCGTGCGCGACTTTGCCGGCCAGACCGGCCCGGTCCAGCTCGGCGGCAACCTGAACCCGACGCCGGACTGGCTGTTCAACGGCTTCCTGAGCTACGACAACGCCGGCTTCAACGCGACGCTCAGCATGCGCAGGATCAACTCGGGCATCTACGACGTGCGCCGGATCGGGCCCGACGACCCGGCCTACGATCCGACCGTGGCAAACAGCATCAGCAACAACGAGGTCGAGGGGCGGACCTACTTCGGCCTAGCGATGTCGTACGAGATTCCGGTCGGCAGCGGCGGGGATCATTCGGTCGAATTGTTCGGCGCGATCGAGAACCTGTTCGACGAGGAACCGGCGATCGCGCCGGGCGGCGGCGGCGGCGGCGGGTCGAACTATCCGACCAACCCGGTGTACTTCGACACCTTCGGCGCCCGGTTCCGCGCGGGCGTACGGTTCACGTATTGAGGGGGCGGGGGTTCGTCGGTCTCCGGACCGGCGGACCCCAGGTCCGCGCCATTTTCGCCGAGTAACTGCTTCAGCTAGAGACTGTCGCGACTTGTTGGAACCGTTCGTCCCGAGCCCTTCGGCAGGCTCAGGATGAACTGCCGACCTTCGGTCGTCAGTCGAGGGGCAGGTTCGAGCGAAACCGAGAACCGATGTGTTTGCACAACGCCTCGGCTTCGCTCGGCACAGTCCCTCGACTTCGCTCGGGACGAGCGGATTCTGACTAAAAAGGACGCACCCTAGAACCCGACGTTGTCGCCGCCCTTGAGCGCGAGCATTTCACGCGCTTCGGCCGGTGTGGCGATCTCGCGGCCGAGCGCCTCGAGCACCTGCCGCACTTTGGCCACCTGCTCGGCGTTCGACTTGGCCAGCTCGCCTTTGCCGATGAACAGGCTGTCCTCGAGCCCGACACGCACGTTGCCGCCGAGCAGCGCCGACTGGGTGCAGAACTCGAGCTGGTGGCGCCCGGCGGCGAAGGCCGAGAACAGATAGTCGTCGCCGAACAGGCTGTCGGCGATCGTCACCATGTGCGCCAGGTTGCGCACGTCGGCGCCGATCCCGCCGAGGATGCCGAACACGCCCTGGATCAGGAACGGCGGCTCGACCAGCTTACGGTCGGCGAAGTGCGCCAGCGTGTAGAGGTGGCCGATGTCGTAGCACTCGAACTCGAACCGCGTGCCGAACGCGCGCCCGACCTCGAGCATGATCCGCTCGATGAACACGTTGTCGTTGTACATGATCCGCCCGCGCGAGCTCTCGACGTACTCGCGCTCCCACGCGTGCTGCCAATGCTCGACGCGCTTACCGGCAGCCGAGAAGTCGAAGATCAGCGGCCCCATGTTGAGCGAGCAGACCTCGGGCTGCGCGGCCTTGGCGCCCTCGAGCCGCTGGTCGAGGCTCATCGTCGCGCTGCCGCCGGTCGAGACGTTGATCACCGCGTCGCAGGCCTGCTTGATCCGCGGCAGGAAGGCCATGAAGTCCCCGGCCTTCGGGCTCGGGGAGCCATCGGCCGGG
>DATDLP010000059.1:0-7573 GCA_036519255.1 Croceibacterium sp. | reverse complement strand
AGCCGGGACCTTGTGCCGGCGAACACCGAGCTATCGGCACGAGGTCCCGGCTTTCGCCGGGATGACGAGTTATTGGTTTTGGCGTCTCAGCCAAGCGGCGACCAGTCGCCCGCTTCGTCCTCGTCCTCGGCCGCGCCGGTGTTCTCGGTCGAGGTGCGCGCGGGCAGGTGCTCGAGCACCGCGTCGAGCAACGCGTCGATCCCCGCGCCGGTCGCGCCCGAGATCGCGAACACGCGTTCGGCCCCGGCAGCTTTCAGCTCCTCGGCGAAGCCCGCGGCCAGCTCGGCGTCCGCCAGATCGATCTTGTTGAGCGCGATCAGCCGCGGCTTGTCGACCAAGTCGGCGCCGTAGGCCTCGAGCTCGCGCTCGATGATCTGCATCGCCGCGGCCGGATCGGTGCCCGAAATGTCGATCAGGTGGATCAGCACGCGGCAGCGCTCGATATGGCCGAGGAAGCGGTCGCCGATCCCGGCGCCGTCGGCCGCGCCCTCGATCAGCCCGGGAATGTCGGCGAGCACGAACTCGCGCTCGCGATGGCGGACCACCCCGAGCTTGGGCACCAGCGTGGTGAACGCATAGTCGCCGACTTTGGCCGCGGCGTTCGAGACCTGGTTGATGAAGGTCGACTTGCCGGCGTTGGGCAGCCCGACCAGCCCGGCGTCGGCGAGCAGCTTCAAGCGCAGCCAGACCGACAGCTCCTGCGCCGGCATGCCCGGCTGGTGCTGGCGCGGGGCGCGGTTGGTCGAGGTGGCGTAGCTCGCGTTGCCGCGCCCGCCGATGCCGCCTTCGAGCAGCACCACGCGCTGGCCGACCTCGGTGAAGTCGGCGAGCAATTCGTCGTGCTCGTCGTCGAAGATCTGCGTGCCGACCGGGACCTCGATCACCAGGTCGTCCGCGCCGGCGCCGGTGCGGTTCTTGCCCATGCCGTGGCTGCCGCGCTTGGCGCGGAAGTGCTGGGTGTAGCGGAAGTCGATCAGCGTGTTGAGGCCGGCGACGGCCTCGAACACCACGTCGCCGCCCTTGCCGCCGTTGCCACCGTCGGGCCCGCCGTACTCGATGTACTTCTCGCGCCGGAAGCTGACCGCACCCGGCCCCCCGGCGCCCGAGCGCAGATGGATCTTGGCCTGGTCTAAGAAGTGCATGTGTTCAGCCTATGCCCGTTCGCGGTGTGCCTGTCGAACCACGAACGCCGCCCGGGCGCCCCTGGCGGGGTTCAGCACGGTCGGCGACGGGTGGCAGAAAGAAGGACACTGGTGGAGCTGAGGGGGATCGAACCCCTGACCTCGTCATTGCGAACGACGCGCTCTCCCAGCTGAGCTACAGCCCCGTTCCAGTGCCTGCGCGGGGACTGCCCCGCGAAGAGCGCGCTCCCTAGCGAAAAGGTCGCACGCTTCCAAGCGCTAAGTTGCGCCTCTCATCGCGGGGTGCTGGGCGGGCCCTGCTGCTCGGCAACCGGCTGCACCACTGGCGTCGAAATGGTCGTCTCGGGCACCGGGATCACCGGGATCCGCGCCCCCGTGTCGGGATCGACGACTTCGCCGGCGAGCTCGGGCGCGCTCGAGGCGCTGAGGCTGGCGCCGACACCCGGCGCGGCGAGACTGTGCACCGCGACGTAGCCGGGCTGCGAAGCGCCGTACATCGCGCCCCACTTGACGTCCCAGGCCGTCGAGTCGATCCGGTACTGCTCGTAGGCGCTGAAGAACCGTTCGAATGCAGCGTCGATGCGCTGCAAGCCGGAGGCGGCGAACACATTGGCGTCTTCGGGCGGCGCAGCGTTGTACTCGTTGGCGATGCCCAGCACGACGTTGCAGAAATCGGCGCGCGACGGCGGCAGCGCGAAATAGTTGTAGACCTGCGTCATGAACGCCTCGCGCGCCTTGATCGCATCGGTGCGCGATCCGTGCTCGCGGCGGAACTGCGCCTCGATCGCGGTATTGGTCGCGGTCAGCTTGCGCTGGAACTTGCGCAGGAACGCGCCGTAGCCGTCGAGGATCGCCTGGTGCTCGGCATCGAGGCAGTTGAGCGCGGCGACGTTCCAACCCGAGCGGAAGTGCCACAGCGTCTCGTCGGTGTTGAGGCCGGCGTTGACTGTCTGGCGCACGCCGTCGGCGCCGACCGGCGGAATGTCCATCATGTAGGCCGCGCCCCCCGGCGGAATCGGACGATAGGGCACCGGCTCGACGCGTACCGGCGGCGGCGGGGGCGGCGGCGGGGGCGGTGGAGGCGGCGGCGGCGGCGTGGCGCAAGCGGTCAGCAACACGGCGGTGGCTGCGGCCACCGTGGCATTGCGGATCCATTGATAGCGAACCGGAACCATCGACAGCTGTCCCCTCTCTTCGACGACGCGGGCAGAGTTCTGTCTTCCCCCACCTCGCGCGCGAACTTGAGCCCCGGTCCTACCGTGCCGGCGGGGCAAAGCAAATGCCCGGGGCGCAGCTATGCACCCCGGGCACGATGAAACGAATCTGGACTGCGGTCAGTCGCGCCGTCAGTCCCTCTGGCCGAGGAAGCTGAGCAGGAACTGGAACATGTTGATGAAGTCCAGGTACAGGCTCAGCGCGCCGAGCACGATCGCCTTGCCGGCGAACTCGGTGCCGCGCAGGTGATAGTACTGCTGCTTCAGGCGCTGCGTGTCGTAGGCGGTGAGACCCGCGAAGATCAGCACGCCGAGGAAGCTGATCGCCCAGTGCAGGCCGCTCGACTGCAGCCAGATGTTCAGCAGGCTGGCGATGATCAGGCCGAACACCCCCATGATCAGGAAGCTGCCGAAGCCCGACAGATCCTTCTTGGTGGTGTAGCCGAACAGGCTCAGGCCCGCGAACGCGCCGGCGGTGGCGAAGAACGTCGCCGCGATCGAGCCGCCGGTGTAGACGAGGAAGATCGTCGACATCGACAGGCCCATCAGCACCGCGAAGCCCCAGAACATCGCCTGCAGCGTGGTGGTCGAGAACTTGTTCGCGCCGAAGCTCATCGCGAAGACGATCGCGATCGGCGAGAGCATGACCAGCCACACGAGCGGACCACCGTTGAGGAACAGCTGCGCCGCAGGCGATTCCGCCCCGCCGCGCGAGAACAGCAGCGCCACGATGCCCGTAAGCAGTACCCCGCTGGTCATGTAGTTGTAGATCGAGAGCATATGGCGGCGAAGGCCCTGGTCGAACACATCCGTGCGACCGGTCCCCACCGCACCCGCAGTCCCGAAAGACGCGCCGAAGCCCGCCCGGGTGTCCTGGGGATCTTTCCAATTCGCCATTGCAGACTCCATTCCGGCGCCGAGCGACGACAAGCCGGTAACGGCAATATCGCGTGAGAGGGCCCCGGTTTCAAGGAAAACCGGAATTAGGGCGTTAACCCTTACTGCGCGCCTCGGCGGCCATTTGCGCGCTGCGGTCGCGTGCCGCGCGCAAGGTATCGGTCACCAGCCGGCCCAGCGCGTCGTTTTCGTCAAGCGTGTCGAGCCCCGCCTGGGTCACTCCGCCCGGGCTCGCGACGCGTCGCGCCAGTTCGCCCGGGTCGTGCGGCGAGACGGCGGCAAGCGCGGCCGCCCCCTCGACCGTCGCCAGCGCGAGCCGGCGGGCTTCGTCCTCGGGCAACCCCAGCGCCGCCGCGCCTCTCCCCAGCGCGTCGATGAAACGGTAGACGAAGGCTGGCCCCGAGCCTGCGAGCGCGGTGACGAGGTCGAACTCCTCCTCCGCGACCCACTCGGGGGTGCCAAGCGGAGCGAGTTGCACGATCGCGGCATCCCGCGCGGCCCGATCGAGCCCCAGCGCCGCCACGGCGATCGGCGACTTGCCGAGCGCGGCCGAGAGATTGGGCATCAGCCGCACGATACCGCCCGCCTGCGGAAACCTGTCCTGCAGGACCGCGAGCTCGACGCCGGCGAGGATCGACAACAGCACGGTCGCAGAGCCGGCCAGCGGTGCCACCTGCGGCGTGACATCGGCCAGCAGCTGCGGCTTCACCCCGAGCAGGATCGCGTCGAAGATCTCGTCCTGCGGCAGGCTATCGAGGCGACGCACCCCGTCGGGCAGGTCCCGCGCGAACGGATCGTACACGGCGAACCGCGCGGGATCGAAGCCGGCCGCGAGCCAGCCCTGAAGCATGGCCCCGGCCATGTTGCCGCAACCAATGATGAGGATGGAATCGAAGTTCGCCAAGCAAGCGCTCCTGCTCCCCTCCCGCTTGCGGGAGGGGCTTGGGGTGGGCCAGTCAGGCTGGCAGAACCGCTTCCTTGCCCACCCCTGACCCCTCCCGCAAGCATGTCCAGAGCGGCTGGCTTGCCAGCCAGCCGAAGGGCGGGAGGGGAACTAAGCCTCGCCCGCGGCGTCGACCAGCGCGGCGTCGAGCGCGTCGCGCGGCTTCTTGTCACCCCACAGCACGAACTGGAACGCCGGATAGAACCGGTCGCATTCCGCCACCGCGCTTTCGACCGCGAGCTGCGCCATCGGCAGGCTCAGCAGCCCGTCGACGCCGAGCATGAGCCCGTGGCGGTACAGCAGCACGCCACCGTTCGACCAGATGTCGAAATGCCCGAGCCAGAGCTGCTCGTTAACCAGCGCGAGCAGCTCGTAGGCCGGCTTGCGCTTCGCCTCCGGCACGCGGATCTCGGGCAGGCACAGCAGTTGCAGCACCTGGTCCTCGGAGCGCCAGACGCCGCGCAGCTGATAGGTCGCCCAGCTCCCCTGGATCTCGCCGCAGATCTCGTCCTCGTTGACGAATTCGCACGGCCACCCGTGGGCCTCGAACAGTTGCGCGAGCATTTCCACCGGGGCGGCGTCGTCGGATTCTTCGATTTGCTCGCGCCGGCCGATACTCATCATCTGCTCTTTCCCGTCCCCCCGAGATCGGCCTGCACATGCGCCGCGCCGCTTGTCCAGCGCAATCGGGCCAGCTGTCGTCATTGGGCAAAACTCGACAACCCTGTTGGCAAGGTGTGCAAAAATTAACCCTGCCGTCGCGCGGCGGTCATTCGATCGGGCGGACTTCCTCGCCCTGCGAGCTCGTGAAGCGGAAGGAATCGAGCTGCTTTTCCTTGAGCTTGGCAACAAAATCCTGCGCCTCGCGCTCGTTCGCAAACGGGCCCGCGACGAGGCGGTTGGTCTGGCCCCAGGTCGCGACATGCGGCTTGTACTTGTCGAGCAACCCGCCGGCATTGCGCTTGATCCGGCGCCAGTCGAACTCGAGCGCGGCGACGTCGCGCCCGGTCGCCACCTGCACCCACTGCCGGCTCGGATGGACCGGGCGCGGCGGCGGCGGAGGCCGCGGCGTCTCGCGCCGGGGCTGGATCTTGGTGATGTCGACCGCGCCCGCGGACGGAACCGCCTCGCCGCTCGGCAGCGTGAAATCGGCAAACGCCTCGGCCAGGTTGACCTCGACCTCAGGCTGGGCCGGCGGCGGCAAGCCGACATCGATCGAGGGGCGCGGCGGCTCCGCCGCGGCGGTTTGCGGCGGCGGGGTGGCCACGACGACCGGCGACGGAGCATTGTCGGCCGGAACGGGCGCGGGCGGCTCCGCTGCAGCGACCACTTGGGGAACCGGGGCCGGCTGCGCAGGCAGCTGTGCCGGCGGTGCGGGATCAGCCTGAATCACGACCGGACCGGCAGGCGCGGGAGCGGGTATCGGCGCGGGATCCGCCTGAGCGACCACCACCGGTGCGGCGGCCTGAACGGCGGGCTGCTGGGCGACCGGCGCTGCGGGCAGCTCGCGGCGCGGAACACCGCCGGCTTCTGTTTCGCGGTTGCCCAGCCGCTGCCCGCTCGGCACCAGCCGCGCGTCCGCCGTGCGCGCCGGCGGCACGGCCATTGGCGGCGCGGCATAAGCCGCGATCGCCGGGCCGTCGCGGCCGATTTCCGCCGCGCGCGGAAACGTCCCGAGAATGGCCGCCGCCGCCTGCTGCGCCCGGGTCAGCCGCGGCATGTAGCGAAGGTATGGCGCAATCCGGCTCGAGACCCGCTCGGGCAGCATCGTTTCGGCGATCGACACCGCCTCGTCCGGCTTGCCGAGGATCGCCAGCGCGAACGCGCGGATGCGGTAGGCGGCGAGATCGCGACGCTGCAGCAGCGGCAGCAGCGTCGCCTCCGAACCGCGCTGGTCACCGGCGATCGCCTGGCTCAGCGACAGCCGGCGCACCACTTCGGGATCGGGCCCAAGCGAGAGCGAGACGTAGTATTGCTCCTGCGCCCGGGCGTTGTCGCCGACGAGGTCGTAGGCGAGCCCGCGCTCGGCGGCGTGCATCTGCATCGGCTCTCCGGCGGCCTCGGCCTGGACGAAAAGCTGGAGCGCATCGATCGGCCGGCCCTGGCGCGCCGCCACCGCGGCGAGGCCGGCGTTCACCGCGCCGTCAGCCGGCGCAACGGCCGCGGCCCGGGCGAAGAACCCGGCCGCCGCGTCCACGTCGTCGAGCCCGATCGAAGCCTGGCCCGCCGCCACTAGCGCCGGGACCGAGCGCGGGTCCTGCCCCAGCGTGCGAAGCGCTTCGTTGAGCCGCAATTGCGCCGGATCGGGCAGCGGCTGCACCACGGGCTGCGCGACGCTCGGCACCGACACCACGACGAACGCAACCGCCAGCGCCGCCGCGCTGCGCAACAGAAGGTCGAACCTGCGGGTCATGCCGAGCCGCGTAACCAGACGCGGCTGAACCGCACGGTAATGCGCCTTACTGGTTGTTCTGGCGACCGAGGAAACGCGGAATGCGGAGCGAGCCGCCACCGCCGCCTTCATCCTCTTCCTCGTCCTCGTCGCCGCCGGTGTTGGCACGCGAGAGGTTGGCCATCCGCTCGAACAGCGTGCTGCCGCCGCCCTGCGCCGGCGGCGCGCCGCGCCGCTGCTGTGGAGCCTCGTCGTAGCCGCCCTCGTCGCCACCCCCGCTGCCGAGCATCCGCCGGCGGCGTCCGCCGAGCGACGGCTGCACCGGCTCGTCGGCGTCAATCAGCCGGCTGGCATCGAGCAGCAGCTCGTCCTGTCCGGGCGGCGGGGCTTGAGCAGGGTCCTGCGCCGCCTCGTCGGTCAGCTCGAACGCCTCGTCACCGGACGCCTCGTCCTCGCCTTCCCAATCGTCCGCCGCGGCTGCATTGGGATCGCGGTCGATCCGCATCGCCCCGAGCGAAGCATAGCCGTCCTGCCCGCCGGCGCCGTACTGGCTGTCGTCCGCCGGTTCGGCCAGGCCGTCCTCGTCGTACTCGTCCTCGTCCTCCTCGGGTTCCGGAAGGGCCGGTGCGGCATAAGGCTCATCGGCTGCGGCCGCGTAAGGATTTTCATCCTCGAACCGCGCCGGCTGGGCCGGCGCGGTCGCGACCGCATCCTCCGCCAGCTCCGCTTCGGTCGGCAGCGGCAGGACCGGTTTCTTGGGGGCGCGCGCCGCGCCGAAGTTGAGCGACTGGTTCGCGGCCGAATGCGCCATCTCGGCGCTCTGCTCGATCCCGGTGGCGACCACCGAGACGCGAATCTTGCCGTCGAGATCGGGATTGAATGCCGAGCCCCAGATGATGTTGGCTTCGGGATCGACCAGCTCGCGGATGTGGTTCGCCGCCTCGTCGACCTCGAGCAGCTTCATGTCCTCGCCGCCGATGATCGA
>DATDLP010000058.1:0-16976 GCA_036519255.1 Croceibacterium sp. | reverse complement strand
GGGGATGGGGTTGGCTGGAGTGGGAGGCTATCCGGTCCGCTCGCTGGACTGGATAAGCCTCCCGCTACTCGACGCTCGCCCCTTCGCCGGCGCCGTAAATCAACGAGCGGTCTGGCGCGTCGTGGTACGGGTCGCCGGCCTCGCCGCCACCGTTGGCCTTGGCCGCCTGCACCGTGTTGTGCAGCAGGCAGGCGATGGTCATCGGACCGACGCCGCCGGGCACCGGGGTCACCGCCCTCGCGTGCTGGACCTCGTCGAACTTGACGTCGCCGACCAGCTTCTCCTTGCCATCCTCGCCCTGCAGGCGCGTGATGCCGACGTCGATCACCACCGCACCGGGCTTGACCCACGAGCCCTTGACCAGCTCGGGCGCGCCCGCGGCGGCGACGATGATGTCGGCCTTGGCGGCGAGCTCGGGCAGGTTCTTGGTGTAGATGTGGGTCACGGCGACGGTGCACTCGCGGTCGAGCAGCATCAGCGCGACCGGCTTGCCGACGATGTTCGACTTGCCGATCACCACCGCGTCCTTGCCGACGAAGTCGTCGATCACAGTCTCGAGCAGCATCATCACGCCGAGCGGCGTGCACGGGACGATGCCGCCGGTGCCTGTCGACAGGCGGCCGACGTTGACCGGGTGGAACCCGTCGACGTCCTTCTCGGGCGCGATCGCGCCGAGCACGGTGCGGGTGTCGATGTGCTCGGGCAGCGGCACCTGGCACAAGATGCCGTGGACCTCGGGATCGGCGTTCAGCCGCGCGATCAGCGTCAGCAGCGCGTCCTGCGTGGTCTCGGCCGGCAGGCGGTGCTCGGACGAGCGGATGCCGACCTTCTCGCAGCCCTTGATCTTGCGGCGGACGTAGACCTCGCTCGCCGGGTCGTGCCCGACGAGGATCACGGTCAGGCCCGGGCGCGGCTTGCCCGCCGCGACGAGCGCGTCGACTTCGGCCTTGGTCTTTTCGTCGAGCTGGCGAGCGATCGCCTTGCCGTCGATGATCTCGGCCATCTCAGTGCTTCGCGTCGTACTGGTTGATCCACTCGGCCGAAGCGGTCAGCGCGCCGAACGGGTAGAAGTGCAGGCGGACGCGGCCGTGCTCGGCGTCGCTGAGCTTCTTGTCGAGCGAGTTGACCAGCTTGTCCGGGCCGGCGCTGCCGATCAGGTTGGTCAGCGACACGCCGTACTTCTTCATCACGCTGGCCGAGGCACCGACGCCGCAGCGCTTGGCGAAGCCGAGCAGCCGCTTGATGCCCGCCGGGCCGGGGACGCCGAGGCGCACCGGCACGTCGATCCCGCGGCTGCGCATCTCGCCGACCCAGGCGACGATCGCGTCGTCGTCGAAGGCGAACTGGGTGACCACCAGCGGGATCATCCCGCCTTCGCGGATCGCGGCGATCTTGCGTTCCATCCAGTCCCACAGCTCGGCCGCGGTGTTGTTCGGGTGGCCTTCCGGGTGCCCGCCGACGCCGACGATCTGGATGCCGTGCTTCTGCAGCAGGCCGGTCTCGATGATCTGCAGCGAGGTCGAGTAGGGGCCTTCGGGTTCGGGCGGGTCGCCGGCGATGATGAACACGCGCTTCACCTGCGCCTTGCTGGTGATCTCGCCCAAGTACCAGTCGAGCTGCTCCTCGCTCTCGATGCGGCGCGCCGAGAGGTGAACGATCGGCTCGAAGCCGAGTTCGCGCACCAGCACCGCGGCGGCGACGCGCTGCTCGAGCTCCTCGCCGGGGAGGAAGGTCACTGCGACCTGCGTGCCCGGGCGGATCAGCGGCGCGGCCTCGCGCAGGCCTTCGATCTCCTTCGCCGTCATCTCGAGCGAATAGCCGTCGGCCATGTTGTGGCGCGGCTTTTCCCAGTCGGGGTGAATGGCGGCATAGGACATCAGATCGGCTCCTCTCTCTCGGTCTCGCGCGGCGCCATAGGCGTTTCGCGCGCGTCGACAAAGCCTCTAGCGCGCAGCACGCTTTTCGGATAGATGAAATTTTCACACCTGCGAACGATATAGCGAGAGCGATGCTGCTGTTCCTGCCCGGATTGATTTGCGACGCGCGCGTCTATGCGCCGCAGCTCGCGGCTTTCCCGGAATCGCGCGCTGTCGATGGTTACGGCGAGGCTAACACGCTCGAAGCGATGGCCCGCGTGGCGCTCGAGCAGGCTCCCGAATCGTTCGACCTGTTCGGCCATTCGATGGGCGGGCGCGTCGCGCTCGAGGTGTTCCGGCTGGCTCCGAATCGCGTGCGCCGACTCGCGCTTGCGAGCACCGGTGTGCACTGGATCGGCGAGGGCGAGCCGGCCAAGCGCCGCGCGCTGCAGACGATCGGCCACGACCAGGGGTTCGCGGCACTGGTCGACGCCTGGCTGCCGCCGATGGTCGCCGAGGCCAATCGTGAGAAGCCGGTCTACGACGCGATGCGGCAGATGTGCCTCGACGCCGGTCAGACCGTGTTCGACGCGCAGATCAACGCCCAACTCGTCCGCCCCGAGCAGGAGAGTCTGCTGGCCGAGATCAGCTGCCCGACGCTGGTCATGACCGGCGAGCTCGACAGCTGGAGCGGTCCCGCGCAGCACGCGGCGATCGCCGCGCGGATCGCTGATTCTACACTGGTAATCGTTGAAGGCGCGGGGCACATGCTGCCGCTCGAGGCGCCCGACGCGGTCAACCAAGCCATCGCCGCCTGGCTGCAAAGCTAGTCGAACGACCACCCAAGACCCGTCAACCCGCCTTAGGAGAGGCAAAAGACCAATGACTGAACAGACTCTGCAACAGAAGCTGGATGCCCAGGCCGACGTCGTCGATTTCCTGCGCAACCAGCAGGTCGGCCCGAACGTCTATCCGGGCGTGCCGGCGGAATACTCGAACTGGCGCAACGAGCAGGCCGCCTGGGCCAAGAGCGCGGTGCTCTTCAACCAGAGCTACCACATGGTCGAGCTTTACGTGCGTGGCCCGGAGGCGTTCGATCTCCTGCAGTACACCGCGATCAACAGCTTCAAGAACTTCGCGGTCAACAAGGCCAAGCAGTACGTTCCGGTGACCCCGGAAGGCTACGTGATCGGCGACGTGATCCTGTTCTACCTGGCCGAGAACGAGTTCAGCCTCGTCGGCCGCGCCCCGGCGATCGAATGGGTCGAATTCCACGCGCAGTACCCGAAGGCCGACGGCAGCAAGTGGGACGTCACCGTCGAGCGTGACGAGCGCACCGCGCTGCGCACCGACGGCAAGCGCAAGAACTATCGCTTCCAGCTCCAGGGCCCGAACGCGATGAAGATCCTCAGCACCGCGCTGGGCCAGCAGGCGCCCGACCTGAAGTTCTTCAACATGGCGCACATCGACATCGCCGGTAAGGACGTCATCGCGCTGCGCCACGGCATGGCCGGCCAGCCGGGCTACGAGCTGTTCGGTCCGTGGGAAGACTACCAGGCGGTCCATGCCGCGCTGGTCGAGGCCGGCAAGAACGACGGGCTGACCCTCGTCGGCGGCCGCGCCTACTCGTCGAACACGCTCGAATCGGGCTGGCTGCCGAGCCCGCTGCCGGCGTTCTTCACCGGCGACAGCCAGATGATGAAGGACTACCGCGCCTGGGCTTCGGGCGATTCCTACGCCGGCAAGTGCTCGATCGGCGGCTCGTACCTCCCCGACAGCATCGAGGGCTACTACCTCACGCCGTGGGACATCGGTTACGGCCACATCGTCAAGTTCGACCATGACTTCGTCGGCCGCGAGGCGCTCGAGCGCATGGCCAACGAAACCCACAAGCAGAAGGTCACGCTGGCGATCGACAACGAGGACATGCTTCGCGTGCTCTCGTCGCTCTATGCCGAGGGCGACCGCGCGAAGTACTTCGAGTTCCCGAGCGCTGTCTACGCGATGCACCCGTTCGACGCGGTCAAGGTCGACGGCAAGGTGATCGGCGTCTCGACCTGGATCGGTTACTCGTCGAACGAGGGCAAGATGCTCTCGCTCGCGATGATCGACCCGGCCTACGTCGAGTTCGGCAAGGAAGTGACGCTGGTGTGGGGCGAGCCCAACGGCGGCACCTCGAAGCCGACCGTGGAGCCGCACGTGCAGACCGAGATCAAGGCGATCGTCTCGCCGGTGCCGTACTCGAAGGTCGCGCGCGACAGCTACGCGGACTCGTGGCGCCAGACCGGCGTCGGCGCGAACAAGCTCGTCGACGCGTAAGCGACGATCTGCAGCACAACGAAGGGCGGTCTCCTCGCGGAGGCCGCCCTTCTTGTTTGTCGGATAGGCTCGTCGGGCGTCAGTTCTCGACGATCACGAACGGCGCCCAGATCGCGGGGTGCGCCGCGCCGGGCAGCTCGCGATCGGCGATCAGCGCGAGCTGTGCCCGGCGCAGCGCCTCGGCGCGCGGCAGGCCGCCGCTCGCGCCGCGCACCGTGCTGACAGAGAGCCGCGCAGCGGCATCGTCGCGCACCCGCCAGTGCGACAGCATCAGCGAGCGCGCGCCGGCCTGGGCGAAAGCGCTGGCCAGCCCGGAGTAGGCCGGCGCACCGGCGTCCTCGCCCGACGCGGTGTTGCACGCCGAGAGGATCACCCAGTCGGCGTTCAGCCTGAGCCGCGCGATCTCGCTCGCGCCGAGCAGGCCGTCCTCGCCGCTGCCCTCGGCGGTGCCGATCAGCAACGCCGGCTCCCACAGCCCGCGCAGCTCGCCCGATACCAGGCCGTGCGTGGCAAACGCGAGCACGCGCGCTTGCGACAGGTCTGCGCGCTTGAGGCTCTCCTCGGCGGCGTCGGGGCCGACCAGGATCAGGTCGTTCTCGCCGGGCAGCGCGGCGGCGATGGCGCGCAGCTCTTCGGCGGCATTGGGCAAGGGGGGCAGCTCGCCGATCGAAGCGATCGCCGGGCGGCCCGAGCGGAACAGGCCGGCGAGCGCGACACCCGCATCCGCTCCGGCGGGCAGATCCGCCCCGCCGATCCCGACCATGCGCATCTCGCCCGAAAGCGTGTCGACGCTCTCGTGCCGCCGCAGATGGATCTCGAGATTGCCCAGAACCTGAACCGACGCCCTGGTGATGAGCCACGGCGCCCGATCGAGGCTGCCCGCCCAATCCTCGGTCAGCAGCAATGCCAGCGGCAGGCTCGAAAGCAGGCGCCCGCCGTGCACCAGCAGCTTGCCGCCGGCGGACACGCCATCGGGCAGCAGCATGCGGTACAGCGCCGCCGCGTCGGCCAGCGGAAAGTGCGTCAGGTCCGCCGGACTGTCGACGGCGCGCCGGATCGCGCCGGCGCGCGCTGCCAGCTCGGCCTGGTCGAACGGCTGCCAGGCGAGGCCACGCGCGCGGTCCAGCGTGACAGTCCAGCCTTGCCTTTCGGCCTCGAGCGGCATCACGAGCAGCTCGTCTGGCTCCAGCGAAGCCTGAAGCTCGGTTAGCGCCACCGGAGCCGGCCGATATCGGGCGACGAACTCTGGGAAGTCGCTGCGCAACTGCCGCTCGGCCGCCGCCAGCGCGCCGCGCGCCGCGTCGAGCTCGCCGCGCAGCGTCTCGGCACCGCCGTCCTGCGCTTCCAGCGCCGCGGCGAAGCGAGCCTCGAGCTGGCTCGCCTTGCGCGCCAGCGCGAGCACCTCGTCGCGCGCCGCGAGTGCGGTGCCGTCGTTGCCCTCAGCCTCGCCGGCGAGCTGCTGGCTCAGGGCGAGGTCGCTGATGTTGACCAGCTGCAACGCCGCGAAGGCGCGCTGGGGATCGTCGGCCGCGGTGGCGATCGCGAAATAGAGCAGCGCGCTGTCGCGGTTCGACGCCGCCTCGCGCACGAGCTGCCGGTCGGTCGTGCCGAGGCCGCCGAGCTTCCCGCCGAGTTGTGCGATCGCGGCATCGGCGAGTGGCAGCGCTTCCCGCTCGCTGCCGGCCTCCTGGCGCAGCCGGGCCAGCAGCAGCTCGGCATAGATGCGATCCTTGTGGCTTGGGATCAGCGTGGCAGCGAGGACCGGCGTCCAGCGCTCGGCGATCTCCAGCGCCTCGCCGATGCGGCCGCGTTGGCGCAGCCGGTCGGCGTGGTAGAGATGAACTTGCGCCCGGTTGTAGTCGGCCTCGCCGAGCCGTTTGTCGGCCTCCTCCAGCGAGCGACCGGCGAGCGTGTCGTAGGCCGCCCAGTCGCCGCGCAACGCGGCAAGGTCGGCGAGGTCCGCGTAGATGTAAGCGAACGTTTCGGGCGTGTCGGTCTCGGCGTTGGCTTCGAGTATCGCGAGCGCACGGCGGTTGAGCTCTTCGGCTTCCGCCCGCGCGCCGGTCTCCTTGAGCGCGGTGGCGAGGTTGCGCAGCGAGATCGCGGTACCCGAGGCGTTCTCGCCGACCGTGGCCAGTCGCACGCGCAGCGTCTCGCGCAGCACCGGGATCGCCTCCTGCATCCGCCCGCTCTGGATCAGCGCGTTGCCGAGATTGTTCAGCGTGATGGCGTAAGTCGGGTGGTCGTCGCCGAGATGCTCGCGGCCGAGCGTCTCCGCGCGGCGGGCGATCTCGAGCGCCTCGGGCTCGCGGCCCGACCGGCCCAGCACCGAGGCGAGCGAAGCGAGGCGCATGATCGCCAGTGGATCGTCCTCGCCGTTGAACTCGAGCTGCTGCTCGACCGAGTCGCGGAAATACGGGATCGATTCCTCGACCCGCCCCTCGCGGTAGTAGACGTAGCCGAGGCCGAACAGCGACGAGGACACCGCCGGTCCGCGTTCGCCTTCGATTCCGCGGCGGATAGCCAGCGCCTTCAGATGCGAGGCTTCGGCTTCGTCGTAGCGCCCGAGGGACGCCAGGATAGTCGCCTGGTTGTTGAGCAGCCCGGCGATCTCGTTGGGCGGCGCGCGCCCTTCCTCGAACAGCCGCGCGGCTTCGGCATAAAACTCGACCGCCCGGTCGTAGCGGTTGGCGTAGAAGTGCGCCGCGCCGAACGCCGACGCCAGCAGTCCACGCGCGTTCGGCGGCACCTGGCCATCGGCTTCGACACGCCGCTGCAGGTCCGTCAGCTTAACCAGATCGCCTTCGGGATCCTTGCTCTGGTCGCCCTCGCTGTAGGTGTCGATCTCTGCGATGAGCGATTGTGTCGCCGGCGCTAGTGCCTCGGTCGTGCCTGCCGCGTCTTCTGGTTCCAAGGCAGCAGCCGGAACCGCGAAAGGCAGGGCAAGCGCTGCCACCCATACGCGCGCTGGTCGGAATGATTTCAAGACGATGTTCCCCTGCCCCAAAAGAAGCAGCCCCGGGACGGGTTGTAGAGTCAGTTGGCCGCCGAAGGAAGCGGCTGGCTCGGGGCGGCATGGCCGCCTGTTGTTCCGCGAGACCGGCTTCGGAGCAGACAGGCGCATCGCACGCGACCTGGCGGACCGAAAATCAGAAAGGGCGGCCACCGCGAAGCGACCGCCCTTCCTTTTTGGGCCTGCGGGAGAGTGGATCCGCCGGCCCGGGGAGAAACCCGTCAGGCGATCGCGGCTCAGCCGCCCGCCAGCACCGTCGCGGTGTTGTCGTCGATCAGCTTGCGCGCCTCGGCGATGCCCTCGGCTTCGCGCGTGGTGCCGTCCTTGATCTCGTCGGCGATCTCGAGCAGCCGGCCCGAGATGACCGTGCCGGTCTGCGCTTCCTCCTCGATCGCGATGCCGCCCTTGGCCGCGGCGACCGCATCCCACTCGGCGCGGATCGCGGCCCAGTAGCCTTTCGTGGCATCCCAGTAGGCGTCGGCCGCCCTGGTGTCGTAGTCGCTGAAGCGGGTGTAGGTGTTGAGCACGTACTCCTGCACCACCGGCCGCAGCGCGCCGTCGACATGGCCCATCTTCATGTTGTCCTGCCAGTGGATCCAGCCGTCGGGCGTCGGCTGGTGGCGGTTGATGCCATAGTAGCGGTCGTAGACAGGGTGGCGGATCGCATCGCGCCGGGCGAGCGGGCGCCAGGTCCAGTTCGAGCGCCAGCGGCGGATTCCGCCCTGGGTCTCGAACTCGCCGTAGCTCGAATAGCGCGGGCTGTCGTCGACCTGGTACACGGTCTGCGACCAGCGGCCCTTGCGTTGCCGCTCGTCGAGCGGCAGCCACGACCATTCGCTGGTGTCCGAATAGGCGAGATACCTCGCTGGCTCGTATTCCCAGTCCTGCCGCCAGTGCTTGATGACGTGGCTCTGGCCGTCCATCTCGACCACCAGCATATGCTGCAGCACGATCTTGCGGCCGGTGTCCTCGATCACCCGCACCGACTCGTGCCCGCCCGAGACCTTGGCCTCGATCGGGGTGTAGCCCTCGCGCCACGGGGTCGATTCCTGCATGTCGAAGCGGACCTTGAAGTCGCCGGCCATCGTCAGGATGTCGGCGCGGTCGGCGTCGAACGCGGCCTGCTCGTCGGCTGGAGCGCGGTCGGGAATTGGCGGGTGGGCGAGCGCGGGTGAGGTGGCGAGCGCCAGCGCGAACGCACCGGCGGACAGCAAGCGGGCAATCCTGGTCATTGTGATCCCTCTCTCAGATCAGAAGCGGAAGCTGCCCGAGACCGCGAAATTGCGGCCCGGTCGGGTGTAGGCGTCGGTGACGGTGGAGGTGGCGGCGAGGCCGCGGACGTCGCTCCAGTAGGCGTATGTTTCGTCGAACACGTTGAACAGGCCGGCGCGGAAGACGAGCGTGTCGGTGGCCTGGACGAACGCGGTCAGGTCGAGGATCGTGAACGCCTCCGGCCGGAAGCACTCGGCCGCGCAGACCCCCGCGGTGCTGCCCTGCGACTTGCGCGCGTTGTGCGTGATGATCGCCTCACCACCGAAGCGCCCGCCCGGATCGCGATACCCCAGTCCGGCAACCAGGCTCAGCGGATCGATCGTCGCCAGCGGGCTCTTGGATCCGTCGGGCAGGATCTCGTCGCCGTCGGCATAGGCGATCGCGAACCGGCCGGTCACGCCACTGCGCGACTGATAGTCGATCTTGCCCTCGAGGCCCGAGACCTCGACCTTGCCGATGTTGACGAACTGGTAGACCGCCGGGTCCTGCGGCGTGAACGAGCCGTCGACCACTTCCTGCGAGATGAAGTCGTCGTAGTCGGCCATGAACGCGGTCGCGCTGGCGCTGAACCCGCCCGAGGCGAAGCGCACGCCACCTTCCCAGCTCTCGCTGGTTTCGGGCCCGAGGTCGGGGTTGGGCAGCGAGGTGTAGCCGAACGCGAGGTTCTCGAAGAACTGGTTCATCTGGCTCGGCTCAGGCGCCTTGAAGCCGGTCGCGTAGTTTGCGTAGAGCCGCACGCCCTCGGCCACCTTCGCTACTGCGCCGAACTTGGGCGAGACGTGCGAGTCCGATTGGTCGGCCCCGGCGAAAGTCGGCAGCAGCGGGTCGTCGGTCGCGTCGAGATCGTAGGCGTCGAAGCGCAGCGCCGGGAACAGCGTCACCACTCCGTTGCCGATCTCGATCTCGTCGCCGACGAACACGCCGCCGAGCGTGAAGTCGGTCACCGGGAAGGCGCGCGTCGGGAAGCGCTCGCCCGCGGGCGGCACGGTGCCGTCGCGCAGGCCTTCCTGGCGAGTGATGCTCACGTCGCCGCCGAACACCAGCCGGTGGTCGACCGAGCCCGTCGCGAAGGCGCTGCGCAGCTCGGCCGAGGCGCCGTAGACGCGGTTCTCGAAGGTGTTGATCCGCGTGCGGTCGACTGCGGGCTGGCGGTCCTCGTAGGTGTACTGCCGGTCTTCGGCATCCTGCCAGTAGGCGCCGACCTGGATGTGATCGATCGCGCCGTCGGCTTCCCACACCCAGTCGATCGCGAAGCGGTCGCGATAGCCGGTATCCTCGCCGTAGAGGTTGAGCACGGTGGCGGTGCGGCCGGACAGCACGTCGGTGAACAGCGAGGTGTCGGTGTGCTCGCCGGTCAGGCTCAGCGTGTGGCCCGCGGCGGGTGTCCACACGAGGCGGCCGAGCACCGAGTTCGACTGGCCGTCCTGCGGATTGGGCGTGGTCCGTGCGGCCCCGGCGACGTCGTTGGTGCCCTGGTTGTCGAGCTCCTCGAAATCGCGCCGGGTGTAGGCGAGCATCGCCGAGAGGTCGCCCGCCTTGCCGGCGAGCACCGCGGTCTCGGCGAACTCGTTGTCATCGGAGTTGTAGCCGGCGCGGACGAGGCCCGAGACTTCCGCGCCGTCGAGCAGGAAGTCCTCGGGCTCGCTCAGCGTGAAGCTGACCACGCCCGCCAGGCCGTCGCTGCCGTAGAACGCCGAGGCCGGCCCGCGCAGGATCTCGACCCGCTTGACCAGCCCGAGGTCGACGTAGTCGCCGCGCCCCGAGGCCTGCGCACCGAACGAAAACCCGTCGGGCACGCGAATGCCGTCGACGAGGATCTGCGTGCGGTTGCCGCCGATGCCGCGGATCACGAAACCCTCGTTGCCAGCGCGCCCGGTGGCGCCGAGCGCCGCACCGAAGCGCGTCGGCGCGCGGGCCACGGTCACGCCGGGCTCGAAGCGGACGAGGTCCTTGATGTCGGTCACCAGCTGGTCGGCGATGTCCTCGTCGGTCATCACGGTGACGGTTGCCGGCACGGCCTGCGCTTCGGTCGGCGTGCGGGTCGCCGTGACGGTGATCGTCCGCTTGCGTTCGGCCCAGTACAGCCCGTCGTCGTCCTGCGCCTGCGCCGGGAAGGCGCTCCCGGCGAGCAGTAATGCCGTCAGGCCGGCCCTCGGGCCCTTTCGCTTGGTGCTGATGTGTCGCCCGCGCTGCTGCGTGAGCCCCCATGATAACGACAAGCCGTTCCTCCACTGTTGCTATTAGTAATGAGTCGCAACAGCAATTATGAGGCATGACGATGCAGGTCAAGCTCTGCGACGGCTCGGTGCCGCGTGATCGAGTGCAGCCCCCGTTTTTCACCACTCCGCGAGAGAGTTGTTTTCTTCCGGGCCTCTCGCGCTAGGATGCGCGGCGATGCTCGCCCGCCTGCTCCTCGCAGCCCTCGCGCTCCTGCTGGCGCCGATGCCCGCAGCCGCGCAGCAGCTGATCTCGGGCTCGTGGGCGCTGCGGGTCGAAGGCACGGTGATCTTCCGGTTCGATCTGGCGCGGACCGCCGAAGGCTGGCGCGGGACCTGGGTGAAGCCCGCGTCGTTCGCGACCGACGGCGCGCTGTACGCCAACCTCAGCGGCCCCCCGGTCGAGCAGCGCTCGCAGAGCGGCCGGTTGCTCGGCGAATGGATCGAGCTGACTTTCGGCGACGCGCGTCCTGGCGCCGTCCCCGACGTGTTCCGGTTCCGCCTCGTCTCGCTGGATCGGGTGGAGGCGATCTACGTCGACACCGGGCAGGCCCCGCTCGTGCTCGAGCAAGTCGAGGCGGCGACGACGCCCGGTCCGTGGGAGGACGGTCGGGTCTATCGCCGCGAGGGCGTCGAGCCCGGAATGCTCGTGCGGTACAACGCCAGCCCGCGCGCGCCGCCGCGGCCCGTCGTGGTCCCGGTGCCGACCCCCGCGCCGAGCGATCCGGCGCGGCCCCCGGCGGTGATCGGCCGCTAGGCGGTCTCGAGCAGGCCCGCGGTCCGCTCGAGCAGATCCATCGCGCGGCGTTGCATGGCCTCGTCGAACCGGGCCTTGGGAATGGCGCAGGAGAGCGCGCCGACGGGCTCGCCGCCGATCGTCACCACCCGGCCGATGCCGCGGATGCCGAGCGAGAACTCCTCGTCGGTGATCGCGAAGCCGGTGCTGCGGATCTGCGCGATCTCGCGCCGCAAGGCCTTCTCGGCCGTGACGGTGGCGGCGGTAAAGCGGGTGCGCTCGCTCTCGACGAAGTAGCGGTCGAGTTCCTCGTCCGACAGCGCCGCGAGCAGCGCCTTGCCCGAGGCGAACGCGTGCATCGGCAGCCGCGCGCCCGTGGGCACGGCATACCGCAGCGCCTGCTCGCTGGTTTCGGTGACGATCGCCTCGACGTCCCACGCGCTGCGGATGAAGAAGCTGGTCGTTTCGTTGAGCTGGACGCGTAGCGTGCGCACGAGCGGCGCGGCGCGCTCTGCGAGGCTGAATCCGCCGCTGCGCGCCTGCAGCCGCTGGAGCCCCGGGCCGGCCGAATAGCGTCGCCCGTCGCGCGCGAGGTAGCCGCGGTCGACCAGCGTGCCGAGCAGGTACGACAGGCTCGACACCGGAATGCCCAGCGCGATCGCGATTTCCTGCGCGACCAGCGCGCGGTCGTGCGCGACGACGTACTCGATAATATCGAGCGTGCGCGTGGCCGACTTGACCTGGCTCGACTGGCTCTGATCGACCATCAGCCGATTCTCCCGTCCGCGATGTCGGCGCCCTCGCGCAAGGCCGCGAGCTTCTTCCACGCCACCGCGGGGTCGATCTTGCCATAGCCGGCGAAAGTACCGAAGCCGCAATCGGAGCTGGCGACCACACGGTCCTTGCCGACGAACGCGGCGAAGCGTTCGATCCGCTGCGCGATCAGCTCGGGGGTCTCGAGGTAGTTCGAGCACGAATCGATCAGCCCCGGCGCGAGCACCTTGCCGCTGGTGTCGGCGGCTTTCCACACCACCCATTCGTGCTCGTGGCGCGGGTTGGCGGCCTCGAACAGGATCGTCGCCGGGCGCGCCGCGAGCACGACGTCGATGATCTTCTCGAGCGGGATGTCGAAATCGTGCGGGCCTTCGTAGTTACCCCAGCACACGTGCATCCGCATCGCTTCGGGCGCGATCGCCGCGGTGGCGGCATTGAGCGCCTCGACGTTGGCAGCGATGGTCTTGAGGAACTCGGCCTCGCTCATGTCCTGGTAGCCGGTGTGGCGGCTCATCGCGAGGTCGGGGCAATCGAGCTGGAGCTGGAATCCGGCGGCCGCGATCGCCTCGTACTCGGGCCGCATCGCCTCGACGAGATCGGCCAGATAGGCTTCGTGCGAGGGGTAGAACTGGTTCGGCTGGAACGCGGTGATCAGGCCCGGGCTGGCCGCGTTCATGAACGCCGCGACGCCCCCGGAATCATTGGCACCGTGGCGCTCGAGCGCGGTCCGGAACCGGCGGATGTCGTCATGCAGCGGCTCGAGGTTGACCAGCTCGACCTTGGCGATCGCGCTGGCGCGGGTGAACTCCTGGGCGCCCATGATGTGGCTCAACTTCTTCGCCAGCTCGGGCACCGCGGCGAGATCGAGCGCGGGCTTGCGCGGGCTGTGCCCGCCGAAGCCGCTGAGACGCTCGATCACGTAAGTCGAATAACCGACCTTGCCGAGCTCGCCGTCGCTGACCACGCTGACGCCGTTGGCGACCTGCAGCCGCACCGCCTCGTCGACGGCGGCCTGGACCAGCCGGTCGAACTCGGCCGCGTCGTAAGCCTCGCCGCGATCGCGCGCGAGCAGCAGCGGAACGAGCTCGGGGCCGCGCGGGAGGCTGCCGACGTGGGTGGTCGCGATCATGCCGCGACTATTTCAGATATGCGAAATTACCGCAAGCGCGAAAACTCACACAAATGGGGCCCGTCCGCCTACTCCCACCCTGTCGGCGAGTTCAGCTCCGCGCGGAACCCCATCGCCTCGATCTCGTGCACCTTGCCGTCGGCGCCGACCTTGAACACGTGCGCCGCGGGCAGATCGAACGGCTCGAACGGCAGGCGGCTTTTGTCATACAAAATCTTCGAGCCGTCGAGCGCGGTGACTTCGTAGGGCTCGAAGTCCATCGGGTGGCGGAAGTGCGACAGGCCCATCACCAGCCCGGTGACCGGGTCTGCAGCAAACACCCGGCGATTGTCGATCGTGGTGATGTAGGCCATCACGTTGCTCGTCAGCTGCCCGGCGCAGTCGCGCGCGATCGGTGCGGTGTTGGCGTTCGGACCGGGGCCGACGCGGGGTCCCGGCCCGGCGGTGACCATGCCGTTCTCGTGCCGCTCGCAATCCTCGGCGAACGGCATCAGCGTGCCGTCGTTGTCGTCGAGCGCGGGGTAATAGGTTTCGCCGAGCGCGATCAGCGCGGCGTGCGCCATGCGGTTGGCCTCGGGCACGTCGGCCAGCAGGCCCGCGCGCACGGTCTGCAGGTTGGCCAGCTGCGATTCGCCGAGCGGGGTTTCGGTGTTGATCTCGGCGTAGAGATGCTCGGCCTCGACCACGCTGCCCTTGGGGTCGAGCTTGAGGCGCAGCGCCACCACGGTGGGCTTGCCGGCGCGCTCGACCATGCCGATCCACCCGGCGGTCTGGTTGGCCTCGTCGGGCACGATCACGCTGAAGTCGCTGCCCGCGCCGGTGACGTCGGCCCACAGGCCTTCGCCGGCCTTGATGCGCTTGAGGTTCTCGACGATCACCGCCTCGTCGGAGAAGGTCACGCCCGCGGTCGACTTGCTCTCGATCCCGGCGACGTAGTCGGTGGTCAGCTTGATCAGGCAGGCGCGGTCGCACACCGGCGCGGCGGCCTCTCCTTCGCCCGCGGCGTTGCATCCGGCGAGCGCGGTCGTCAGCAGCAGGCCGACAGCGGCCTTCGGCATCCACTTGGTCATTTGGTCCTCTCCCCTCTTTCAGGCCAGCGCGCAGCCGACGCTTTCGATCTTTCCGTCCTTCAGGTGGTAGTGAATGTATTGGCGCATTTCCTGCACCTCGCCTGCCCGGATGGGAAAGAACTCTTGCATCCCGTTGGCGTCGAGCACCTCGCGGGTCAGGTCCTCGATGCCCTCGATGCGGATCGTCCCTTCGACTGCGGCGAGCTCGTCCGACGACGCGAAGCGCTCGATCGCGATCGTTTCGCGCACGAAGCGATGGAGGAAGGTGTAGAATGTGCGCAACTGCTCGCGCGTGGTGATCTCCACGCCGAAGAACGCCATGCGCGGGTTCTCGGCGTAGAAGTCGAACACCGTGTCGTAGTCGCGCGCATTGAACGCCGCGGCGTAACGCTCGTAATCCTTGCGTGTCACCGGCCTCTCCCCTTGCCTTGCCAGCCATCGTAACGACCGTTAGCAATGCCGCAACCCTTCGACAGGCTCAGGGTGAGCGGGAAAGGGATCTGGGATGCGCGGGTGACTGAGGCTTTCGATTATATCGTCGTCGGCGCAGGGAGCACGGGTTGCGTGGTCGCGGCGCGGCTGAGCGAGGACCCGGGCAGCCAGGTGCTGCTGCTCGAGGCCGGGGGGCAGGACAGCCACCTCTATCTCAAGATGCCGCTCGCCTTTCTCAAGGCGATGCCCGATCCGCGGTTCAACTGGACCTACTGGACCGAGCCCGAGCCGCACCTCGACGGGCGGCGCATGCCGCTGCCGCGCGGCAAGGTGATCGGCGGTTCGGGCTCGATCAACGGCATGTTCGCGATGCGCGGGCACCCGCTCGACTACGACCATTGGGCGCAGATGGGCGCCACCGGGTGGTCGTTCGCCGACGTGCTGCCGTACTTCAGGAAGTCCGAGGATTCGTGGCGCGGCGAAGGGCCGTATCACGGCACCGGCGGGCCGGTGCAGGTGCGGCCGATCGACTCGCCGTACCTGCTGCACGACGAGATGATGGCGACGGCCGAGGCCGCGGGGTTTGCGACCACCGATGACCTGGCCGGTGCATGCCCCGAGGGCTTCGCGCGGGGCGAGCAGACGGTCGACCGGCAGGGCCGCCGGGTCAGCGCGGCGACCGCCTATCTCAAGCCGGCAATGGGCCGGCAGAACCTCGACGTGCGCACGGGGGTGCTGGTCCGCAAGCTGGTGTTCGAGGGCAAGCGCTGCGTCGGGGTCGAGATCGAGCACGGCGGCGCGCCCAAAGTGATCCGCGCACGGCGCGAGGTGGTGATCTCGGGCGGGGCGTACAACTCGCCGCACCTGCTGATGCTGAGCGGGATCGGCCCCGGGGCGCATCTCAAGGATCACGGCATCGCAGTGCTGCACGACAGCCCGGGCGTCGGGCGCAACCTGCAGGAGCATCCCTGCGCCAGCCTCGAGTTCTGGGCGAAGGACAAGGTCACCTTCCTCAACCAGCTGCGGTGGGACAGGATCGGGTTCAACGCGGTGCGTTGGGCGCTGACCGGCACCGGGCCGATGGCCACCCAGGTCAACTCGTGCAACGTGGTCGTGCGCACCGCGCCGCACCTCGAGCGGCCCGATCTGCAGGTCATGGTCAACCCGATCCGCTTCGACGCGGCGCCGTGGGGCCCGTTCCTGCGCAAGGAGCAGGAGCACGTGTTCTGGGCCGGCGTGGTCCAGCTCCATCCCGAGAGCCGCGGCTGGGTCGAGCTCAAGAGCGCCGATCCGCGCGAGGTCGCCGCGGTCACGCTCAACATCCTCGCCGAGGAGGCCGACCGCGAGCAGATGCGCCGCGCGTTCCGCACCACCCGGGCGATCTACAACACCCGGCCCATGGCCGACCTGATTTCGAGCGAGAAGACGCCGGGGATCGAGGTGCAGAGCGACGCCGAGCTCGACGCGTTCATCCGCGCGAGCTGCTACGTCGCGCAACACCCGACCAGCACCTGCGCGATGGGCATGGGCGAGCGCTCGGTAGTCGATCCGCAGCTGCGGGTGATCGGGGTCGAGGGGCTGCGGGTCGCCGATGCCTCGGTCATGCCGACGGTGCCGGGCGGGAACACCAACCTGCCGTGCATCATGCTCGGCGAAAAGGCGGCGGACCTGATCAGGGGGCGGTCGTTGCCCAGAGCCGAACTGCGTGCGGAGTTGGTGGCGTGAGCCGGACGCCGCAGGAGGAGGTCAACCTCGCGCTGGTGCTCGACATGTTCGAGCACGTGCTCAATCCGATGGATTCGGCCGCGGTCGACCGGTTCATCGCGCCCGACTACATCCAGCACAACCAGTCGGTCGAGCCGGGGGTGGCCAGCCTCAAGGCGTTCCTCGACATCATCAAGGAGCAGAGCCCCGAGGCGGTGCACGACGTCAAGCGTGCGTTCGTCGACGGCGACCACGTGACGGTGCACTACCACGTGCGCCGCTGGGCGGGCGACCTCGGCTGGGCGGTGATCGACATCTTCCGCGTCGAGGACGGGCTGATCGCCGAGCACTGGGACGTGGTGCAGGATGTGATCGAAGGCGGGCCCAATCCGCTCGGGCCGTTTTGATGGCCGAAGGCCAGCCTGCCACCAACCCCGTCATCCCGGCGAAAGCCG